>NZ_PIPL01000004.1 GCF_003987145.1 Aliidiomarina minuta
CCCGCGACGTATCTGATACCCGACAACCACAGCATTGCCGATACCCCAACCACCGCAACGGCAGGTGGAACGTATCCAGATCGCAAATGAATACCCCATCGCGGACACAACGACATCGCACGGCAGGCATAGCCTGCCCTACGGTGCAACGTATCCAGATCGCAAATGAATACCCCATCGCGGGCGCAACGACATCGCACGGCAGGCCGAGCCTGCCCTACGGTGCAACGTATCCAGACCGCAAATGAATACCCCATCGCGGGCGCAACGACATCGCCACGGCAGGCCGAGCCTGCCCTACGGGTGTAACTCTGCTTCTGTAAATACATCTGCGAATAAAGCTGAACTTAAGTAACGTTCTGCAGAGCTTGCCAGCATTACGACTATGTTCTTGCCTTTATGCTCTTCTTTCTCAGCTAATCGTTTAGCCGCTACTACCGTAGCTCCAGAGGAAATGCCGGCCAGTATGCCTTCTTCATGCATCAGGCGGTGCGCCATGTCTATCGCTTCCTGACTACTGACGCGCTCGACTGCGTTGACTAAAGACAGATCCAGGTTGTCGGGTATAAAACCTGCACCTATGCCTTGTATTTTATGAGGAGAATGAGTCAGTTCCTGGTTTTCCAGCGTCTGCCCGATAATAGGGGATTCGGCGGGTTCGACTGCTACGCAACGAACCTTTTTGCCTTGTTCTTTAAAGTAGCGGCCCACTCCGCTGATAGTACCGCCAGTACCTACACCTGTGACAAAAATATCTATTTTACCATCCAGTGCCTGATCAATTTCGGGCCCGGTGGTGGTGAGATGAATCGCCGGGTTCGCAGGATTAGAGAACTGACGCAGATATAAATAGCCCTCAGGATCGCTATCTGCAAGTTCTTCCGCTTTCTGCACCGCGCCCTTCATGCCTTTATCTGCGGGGGTAAGGATCAGCGTGGCGCCTAAGGCTTTTAACAGTTTGCGGCGCTCGAGACTCATAGACTGAGGCATGGTAAGAGTCAGGGGAATGCCTCTTGCTGCAGCAACGAAAGCTAATGCAATTCCGGTATTGCCAGAAGTAGCCTCGAGCAAGGTTCTACCAGGTGTGATAGCGCCTTGCTTTTCAGCTTCCCATACCATATTGGCGCCCAGCCGGCATTTCACGCTATTGGAAGGGTTACGGCTTTCTATTTTGGCAAAGACGTTACCACTGACTACACGATTAAGTTTTACTAAAGGGGTTCCACCAATGCTGGTGGAGTTGTCATTGAACACTTTGGACATAAAAAGATCCTCACAATAAAGAATAGTATGGCATTATGATCTTTGGCCATCTAGATGGCTAATTCTATTTAGAGATATATAAGACCTAACTGTTATTTCACTTATGGACGTTTAGACGTCTAAATATGCATAGTTATAATCAATCTTAATGACGCTATGCAAATTTCAGACTTAATTAAGCAATCAAACCCATTGAACCAGACTCAGCAGCAGCAAATGAACGCACTGCTTGGTTCTCTTGATACTGTGCAACGTGCATGGGTTCATGGATATATCGCGGCCACGCTCAGCGTGACGTCGGAGTTAAATGCGGTTCCAGCCGCAGCTTCTGAGGAACCTCAGGTGACTGTACTCTATGGTTCACAAACCGGGAACTCGCGTCATCTGGCTGAGCAACTAGCTGAACGCTGTAATAGCCTGGCAGTGCAGACTCGTGTGCTGGATATGGCGGATTATAAAAATCGTGACTTGAAAAAAGAAAGTCATTTGATCCTGGTTACATCAACCTATGGAGAAGGTGAGCCTCCTGAGAATGCGATTTCACTTTACAATTTTCTGTATAGCAAGAAAGCGCCGTCATTGAAGTCTCTCAATTTTGCCGTATTGGGCCTGGGGGATAGCAGCTATGAATTCTTTTGTAAGACAGCCTTAGATTTTCATGCGCAGTTAGAGCAGCTTGGTGCACAGTCCCTTTTGCCCTGCGTTGAGCTTGATGTTGATTATGAGACCGCTGCAGAGGAGTGGGAGGAGCGTGTCAGTCAATTACTGCAAGAGCGTTGTGTAGACGTGGTAAAGGGCAATCATCCCCCTGCAGTTGTAACACCGACACCTCTCACAACATATAACAAAAAGAATCCATATAGTGCCGAGCTGTATACGCACCAACGCATAACAGGTCGGCGATCCTCGAAAGATATCCGCCATGTTGAATTGGCCTTAGGTGATTCCGGTTTAACTTATCAACCTGGAGATTCTCTCGGGGTGTACTTCAAAAATGATCAGGAGCTGGTTGAAGAACTGCTCGAACTGACGGCTGTGAAGCCTGATGCTGAAGTAACCCTGGATGGCAAGACGCTTAGTATTGTCGACGCTATTAAGGAACATAAAGAAATCACTCAGGCCTACCCTGGTTTTGTAGAGTTCTATGCCAGGCAGGGCGGCATTGAGCAACTGAATTCGCTGCTGGAGGATAAGAAGCAACTACACAGCTATCTTCAAAGTCGTCAAATTATTGACATAGTGCGAGAGCATCCCTTTCCTTTACCCGCCCAGGCTTTAGTTGATGGGCTACGCAAACTGCAGCCACGTCTTTATTCAATAGCCTCCTCACAAAAAGAAGTTGAAGACGAAGTGCATCTTACGGTTGCTGTTGTGCGTTATGAGGCCTTTGGTGTCAGTCATACCGGCGGAGCCTCAGGTTTTCTTGCCGACAGAATAACCGCGGGTGATCAGGTTCGCATTTATGTTGAAGAGAATAAGAACTTCCGTTTGCCAGAAGAAGATGACAGCGACGTCATTATGATAGGACCAGGTACTGGCATTGCACCTTTTCGTGCGTTTTTGCAGGAGCGGGAACAACGCAAAGCGAAGGGGAAGAACTGGCTGTTCTTTGGCAATCCTCATTTTACCGAAGATTTTCTGTATCAGGTTGAATGGCAGGGATATCTGAAAAACGGTTTATTGACCCGTATTGATCTGGCTTTTAGTCGTGACCAGGAAGATAAGTTATACGTGCAGCACCGTTTGCGTGAACAGGGGAAAGAGGTTTATGCATGGCTGCAGCGCGGAGCTTATCTCTATATCTGTGGTGACGGACAGCGTATGGCTAAAGATGTGGAAGCTGAGTTAATCAGCATTGTGCAGCAGTATGGCAATAAAACTGATACTGAGGCGAGTGACTACCTGCAACAACTTAAACAGCAAAAACGTTATCAGAAGGATGTGTATTAATGAGCAAATTTCCAGTCAAATCTGAACTTGTGGTGCCCGGTTCGCTTTCTGATAACGAACGCTTAAAGGCAGAAAGCAAATTATTGCGTGGGACCATCACCACTGACTTGTCGAATCCTGTTACGGGCGGTTTTAATACCGACAATTTCACCTTGATTCGTTTTCATGGCATGTACCAGCAGGACGATCGGGATATCCGCTCGGAGCGTCAGGAGCAAAAACTTGAGCCACTGCACAATGTCATGCTTCGTGCACGTATGCCTGGGGGCATTATCACCCCTCAGCAGTGGCTTGCCATAGATGACTTTGCTGCCCGCAGCACTTTGTATGGCAGCATTCGGTTAACCACCCGGCAGACTTTCCAGTTTCATGGTGTCTTAAAACCTCATATTAAACCTATGCATCAGTTATTAAACAGCGTGGGCATTGATTCCATTGCGACAGCGGGAGACGTAAATAGAAACGTGCTGTGTACGTCCAATCCTGTGGAGTCTGAGTTGCATGCAGAAGCTTACGGCTGGGCGGCAAAAATAAGCGAACATTTATTGCCCCGCACTAAAGCCTACGCGGAGATCTGGCTGAACAAAGAAAAAGTAGAATCGACAGAAAGTGAACCTGTATTAGGGGAAAATTATTTGCCCCGTAAATTTAAAACCACAGTGGTGATACCGCCACACAATGATGTGGATGTGCATGCTAATGACCTGAATTTTGTAGCCATTGCTGAGAAAGGCCGCTTGATTGGTTTTAATGTGCTAGTCGGTGGTGGGTTAGCAATGACATTCGGTGACAACGCCACTTACCCCAGAAGAGCTGATGAGCTTGGTTTCATTCCGTTGGAGCAGACGCTTACTGTTGCCGAACATGTTGTATCTGTGCAGCGTGACTACGGTAATCGGGTGAACCGCAAAAACGCTAAGACTAAATATACTATCGACCGTCTGGGCCTGGACACTTTCCGTTCTCTGGTAGAAGAAAGAACCGGGTTTTCATTTGAACCCGTGCACCCTTATCAGTTTACCTCACGAGGGGACCGTTTTGGCTGGGTCAAAGGCATTGATAATAAACAGCACCTGACCTTATTTATTGAAAGCGGACGCATTCTGGATAAACCCGGAAGACCGATAAAAACAGGTCTGGCCAAGATCGCTCACATACATAAGGGCGATTTTCGAATGACGGCAAATCAGAACCTGATTATAGCTGGCGTCGAGCCCACCGAGGTTGAGCTCATTGAACAGCTTGCGCGGGAATATGGCTTGCTGGATAAAAAAATTAGTCCCCAGCGTTTGAATTCCATGGCCTGCGTATCCTTTCCTACCTGTCCTCTTGCGATGGCCGAAGCTGAGCGTTATTTGCCTGAGTTGGTAGGTAAAGTAGAAGCGCTACTGGTGAAACATGGCGTGGATGAAGAGCATATTGTGCTGCGTGTCACTGGCTGCCCTAATGGTTGCGGCCGGGCGATGCTGGCTGAGGTGGGCCTTATCGGCAAAGCACCTGGCAAATACAATCTGTATTTGGGGGGTAACCGGGTAGGCACCCGGATCCCGAAACTCTTTAGTGAAAATATTCCTGAACAAAAAATCCTGCAGATCCTGGATCAGTTAATAGCCAGCTGGGCGCAGGATCGAGTCGGGCCGGAGTGTTTTGGTGACTTTGTTATTCGCACCGGTGTGGTCAAAGAAGTGAAGGTCTCGCACCTTGATTTTCATAGCTAAGGAGTTGTTATGCGGACGATGAAACGGATTCTGCAACAGGACGAAAGTACCCAGCAAGCCTGGTTAACGGAAGCCAATCAGGCGATGCAGGAAGTCACGGCTGAAGAGCGTGTCCAACAGGCGCTTAGCCACTTTCCGGTCAATGCAGTGGTCAGTTCCAGTTTTGGGGCTCAGGCGGCCGTTATGTTGCACTTGCTGAGCCGACAGCGGGAAGATATTCCGGTTATTTTGCTGGATACCGGTTATCTATTTGCCGAAACCTATCGTTTTGCTGATGAGCTGCAACAACGGTTGCAGCTAAACCTTAAAGTTTATCGTGCCCCGCTTTCTGCCGCCTGGCAGGAAGCCCGCTGGGGGCAGCTGTGGACTGAAAAAGAAGGTTTACAGCGCTATAACCAGCTTAATAAGGTTGAACCTATGCAACGGGCTTTAAAAGAACTCAATGCAGGAACCTGGTTCAGCGGTCTGCGCCGGCAGCAAAGCAGGACCCGCCAGCAAATCCCGTTTGCAGAGCGACATACGAATGTTATCAAAGTACATCCGATCGCGGATTGGTCCGATCGGGATATCTATAACTACTTAGAACGTCACCAGCTGCCTTATCACCCGCTATGGCATAAGGGTTATGTCTCTATTGGCGATACTCATTCAACCCAGCGCCTGGATCCTGGCATGAACCCTGAGGACACCCGCTTTAATGGCATGGGCCGTGAGTGCGGTCTGCATACATAAGCATAGCGATCTCATTGCTCATGCATTTTGGTTATATCTAAGTGTATAAGAGTATTTATGTTTAGACGTCTAGATGGCTATATTAAGGGGGTGATTTTACAATGAGATTGCCTGATGGATTACTTACCAATATTTGCACAGCTGCATGATAAACCCGTTTTAGTTGTCGGTGGTGGCGATGTGGCACTGCGAAAGATAAAGCTATTGCTAGCCGCCGGGGCGCGCGTCACTGTGCTGGCCAGAACTATCATTCCTTCTATTCGAGCGCTGCCCGACGATCAGGTTATTTGCCTGCAAGCTGAATTTGGTGAACACCCAGTGGCTGGCTACAAGCTCATTGTCGCGGCTACAGATATCCCTGCAGTTAATCGACGGGTGCATGCTGAGGGCCAGCTCCACAATATCTGGGTAAATGCGGTAGATGACCCTGACAACGGTGATTTTATTATGCCAGCCATTGTGGATCGCAGCCCTCTGGTGATGGCCATTTCTTCCGGAGGCAAGGCTCCGGTGCTGGCTCGCATGTGGCGTGAAAAGCTGGAACAGCTGGCTTCTCAGTCAACTCAGGATATGGCCAAGCTTGCAGCCCATAACCGCAGTCTGGTGAAAAGTTCGTTATCTAATCTGCAACAGCGACGTGACTTCTGGGAGCGTTTTTTTGCAGGGCCGGCGCTGTCGTTACTGCAATCAGGCAAGCATGAGCAGGCGCAACAATTACTGAGCCATGAGCTAGCGGGTTTTTCGGTTAATCAGGGAGAGGTCTATTTAGTGGGAGCGGGACCGGGAGACCCTGAACTGCTAACCATAAAAGCCATGCAATATATGCAAAAAGCAGACGTCATTGTGCATGACGGTCTGGTTTCTGAAGCCGTGCTGGAGCTTTCCCGCCGTGATGCTGAGCGCATCAGCGTGGCCAAAAAAGCAGGGCTACACAGCATGCAGCAAAACGATATTAATCAGTTGTTGGTGCAACTTGCGAATGAAGGTAAGCGTGTGTGCCGGCTGAAGGGCGGCGACCCTTTCATATATGGGCGTGGGGGTGAAGAGTGTCAGGCGCTTAAAAAGGCCGGTGTGCGTTATTTTGTAGTGCCGGGAATTACCGCCGCGGCGGGTTGCGCGGCTTATGCCGGCATTCCTCTGACGCATCGCGATTATGCACAGACGCTGCATCTGGTGACAGGGCACTGTCAGCCCAACGGCGAACGTCCGGACTGGCTAGCGCTCGCCCGTTCCAGGCAAACCCTGGTGGTTTACATGGGGTTGATCACTAGCGAACAACTCAGCCAGCAATTAATCAGGCACGGGCGCAGTGAGACAACGCCTGTAGCTGTAATTGAAAATGGCACTTTAGCTACACAGCGCTGCATCACGGGCAACTTACAGCATTTACCTGACTTGATTCGAAGTCATGACATAAAAAGCCCGGCTTTAATTGTCATTGGCGAAGTTGTAGCCCTGGCATCTGAATTGAGCTGGTTTCAGCAGCATGAGCAGCATGACACACCGCAAACAACAAGCCATGTGGCTTAGGAGGAAATGTATGGCGTTATCACATTTACAACAACTGGAAGCAGAAAGCATTCATATCTTCCGGGAAGTCGCTGCTGAATTTAAGAAGCCTGTCATGCTGTATTCGATCGGCAAAGATTCATCGGTGCTTTTGCACCTTGCCTTAAAAGCCTTTGCTCCTGGCCGTTTGCCTTTCCCGTTGCTGCACGTAGACACCGGCTGGAAGTTTCGTGAAATGATTCATTTTCGGGATCAGGTCAGCGAGCGTTATGGTCTGGATTTGCTTGTGCACCAGAACCAGAAAGGCATTGATGCGGGCATTAATCCTTTTATTCATGGTAGTGAAAAACATACCACCATTATGAAAACCGAAGGCCTTAAACAGGCACTGGACCAGTACGGTTTTGACGCTGCTTTTGGAGGCGCACGTCGTGATGAAGAAAAGTCACGTGCGAAAGAGCGGGTTTTTTCTTTTCGGAATCGTCATCACCACTGGGATCCTAAGCAGCAGCGCCCGGAATTGTGGAATCTGTACAACAGCGAGATTAATGACGGCGAAAGCATTCGGGTTTTCCCCCTGTCGAACTGGACCGAGCTGGATATCTGGCAATACATTCAGCAGGAGCAGATAGATATAGTGCCGCTTTATTTTGCTCAACCCCGCCCCGTAGTCAGACAAGGCAACAGCTTGTTGATGGTAGACGATGAGCGTTTTCCGCTGACAGACGATGACAAGGTTGAACATCTGTCTGTTCGTTTTCGCACTTTGGGTTGTTACCCATTAACAGGGGCTGTGCTGTCGCAGGCAACCACCCTGGATGAAATTATCGAAGAAATGTTAAGGGCGAGAACCTCAGAGCGACAGGGTCGGGCAATCGATCAGGATCAGTCAGGTATGGAATTGAAAAAACGGGAGGGTTATTTCTGATGGCAGTCACAACAACGTCTTTAAATAAACAACTGGATAACCTGGGCATTCAGGATTATCTGAAAGCGCATCAACAACGATCCTTATTAAGAGTACTGACCTGTGGCAGCGTAGATGATGGCAAAAGCACGCTCATTGGGCGCCTTTTGCATGACAGTCAGCAACTCTATGATGATCAACTGGATGCTTTAAATCAGGATACTAAAGGGCGCACCAGTGACGGCGACCTTGAACTTGCCATGCTGGTGGATGGCCTGCTGGCAGAGCGTGAGCAGGGTATAACTATTGATGTTGCGTATCGCTACTTTTCTACGCAACAACGCAAGTTCATTCTGGCTGACACCCCAGGCCATGAGCAGTATACCCGCAATATGGTCACCGGTGCTTCGAACTCTGAAGTGGCTATTGTTCTGGTTGATGGCCGTCACGGTGTCATGGCACAAACTCGCCGGCATAGTTTTATTTGTGCGTTGCTGGGCATTAAAAGCTTTATTTTTGCCGTCAATAAAATGGATTTAGTGGCTTATGATGAGCAGAGATTCGAGCAGATAAATCATGATATTCATGAACTGGCCCGGACTTTAGAGTTATCCGATATTAATGTGGTACCGCTGAGTGCTTTGAAAGGTGAAAATATTCTGCATAACTCAGAGCAGATGCCCTGGTACAGCCGGGAAGCCTTGCTGCCCTTATTGGAAAACATAGAGGTCGCCGCTAAAGAAGACTGCAATACCCGTTTTGTAGTGCAGTATGTTAACCGCCCCCATCAGGATTTTCGGGGCTATGCCGGGACTTTAAGTAGTGGGCAACTGAGCCGCGGCCAATCCGTGACTCTCTATCCGTCCCTTCAACAAAGCCGGATTCAGGATTTATACAATGCTCAGGGGCATTGTCAGCAGGTCTTTGCCAGAGAAGCCATCACTCTGACTCTGGAGGACAATATTGACGTCAGTCGGGGTGATTGGATAGTGCCTGGCGGTGATGAAGTAACGGTCAGCAATCAACTGCACGCCACTGTGGTCTGGTTTGATGAAAACCCACTGATAACAGAACACTGGTATAAGTTAAAACTCGGCAGCCAGAAAGTATCCGCGCGCATCAGCCGTATTGTGCATACCCTGGACATTAATGACTTCTCCAGACACCCCAGTGATCAGGTTAGCATTAACGATGTGGCCCAACTTCATATCGAGCTCAGTCAGCCGGTGCCTGTTGATCTGGCCTCTGAGTCGGCGGCGACCGGTAGCTTTATTCTGATTGACCCTATAACCAACGCGACTGTCGCGGCCGGATTAGTGAATCAGATAAGCAGGGAACGGGCGGAACAGCCTTCAACTGAGCTGTCTTTTGTTATCGAACTGCAGCAATTAATACGCAAGCATTTTCCGCAATGGAAACTGGAAGATGTTGCCGATGTTATCCGGAAAACCTGATGCAACTTGCCGGTGTGTTGTTGCTGTTAGCCGGGTTGGTCGCTGGGCTTATTTTCAGCCAGCGGTCGCCTGCTATCTTTTTTGCAGGCGCATTGTTAACCGGTTATGTACTGGGCTGGATACCGCTCGATAAAGCCTTGCACAATTTCACCAATAGTTCGCTGGTTACCCTGGTGCTGTTAATTCTGTGCGCGATTGCGATTGAAAAATCGCGCCTGACCTCGTGGTTGAGCCGGCAGTTTTCCAGTGCTTCGTTAACAGTAGTGATTACGCGGCTGACACTTACCAGTGCTGTACTGTCTGCGTTCATTAATAATACTGCGGTAGTGTCTACTTTAATGAGCTCACTGCGTCAGCACCCTCATTTTGCGGCGTCTAAATTGCTGCTACCGCTTTCCTACAGTGCCATTATGGGTGGCATGCTTACCCTGATTGGTACTTCTACGAACTTAATCGTAAACAGTTTTATTGAAGAAGCGGGCCTGCCGGGATTTTCCTTTTTTGACTTTACCCTACTGGGACTAACCGCTTTCGCAATTGGCTTTTTTGTACTTCTGCTGGGTGCTCGCTGGTTGCCGGACAACAGCAGTCGTCAACCGAAAGAGTCGTCTTATTATGTCACCGCGCAGGTACCTGAAGGCAGTCCACTTATCGGACATAGCGTCGAGAATAATGGACTCAGGCACTTAAAATCACTGTACCTTGCTGATATTCAACGCGCGCAGAAAAACCTTTGTCCTGTTAGTCCGGATATTCAGTTGAGAGCTGGCGACTGTCTGCATTTTGTGGGTAATTTAACGGCAATACCTCAATTGCAGGAAATTCCCGGATTGGAGTTCACGCCTCAACAGCAGCAACATGAATTTGAATTGATGGAAGCCGTTATCAGCAATAGCTCTTCTACGCCGCTTTCGTTGTCACGCAGTGTGGCTGTGGTCATTGCATTCCTGGGCGTGCTACTGCTTTCTTTGCTGAATATAGTGCCCCTGGTTAAAGGGCTGACGGTATTGCTGGTTTTATATCTACTGACCAGAACCATTAAGCTGAGCGATATTCGCGAGCGCTTTCCTCTGGAGCTTTTCATTATTGTGGGTTCTGCAATAGGTCTGGCCCAGTTAATGATGGACTCGGGAGTTGCAGGCCTGATGGCTTCCGGGTTGTCTGCTGTGGTAGGGGAAAACAGCCCGTGGCTGGCCCTTGCTGCAGTTTTCCTCGCTACCTGGTTATTTACCGAAGTGATTACCAACAATGCTGCCGCGGCTCTTATTTTCCCGGTGGCTTATTCACTGGCTTTGCAGTTAGGGGTCGACCCCACGCCCTTTTTTATGGCGGTTGCCTTTGGTGCTTCCGCCAGTTTTATCTCTCCGTTCGGTTACCAGACCAACTTAATGGTGTATAGCGCAGGTAACTATAAATTCAGAGACTACCTGCGCCTTGGTGGCCCCTTGTGCCTGGTATACAGCAGCACTGTGTTGCTCTTGTTGCCCAGGTTTTTCCCTTTTTAATAGTGGATAAGAACATGACAGCATTGGTATTCTGGCAACAACATAAAATCACCCAAAAACAGCGCAACCTGTTGAATGGCCACGGTTCCGGGGTCGTATGGTTTACCGGATTAAGTGGTTCAGGTAAATCAACGCTGGCCGGGGCTCTGGAAGAGGCGCTGTATCAGCGCCAGGTGCGTACCTATCTGTTGGACGGCGATAATCTAAGACATGGGTTATGTGTTGATCTGGGCTTCAGTGAGAAGGACCGTACAGAAAGCTTAAGAAGAGCAGGTGAAGTTGCCTCCCTGATGAGCGAGAGTGGTCTGCTGGTACTGGCTGCTTTTGTGTCTCCACTACGGTCTCAGCGGGAGCAATTGAAGGAACAGATCGGCAAGGAGAATTTCCTCGAGATTCATGTAGCTACCTCGCTGGAGGAGTGTGAGCGGCGTGATGTGAAAGGTTTGTATGCAAGGGCACGGTCTGGAGAACTGACTGGTATGACAGGTATCTCAGCGCCCTATGAAAGCCCAGTGCAAGCTGATTTACGTCTGCATACGGAGTCTGATTCGATGGAAAAATCAGTAGCTGCACTGCTGCAGCTACTGGAAGAGAAAGGCTGGTTACCTGTCTGGTAACCAGCTGTGGTGTGCGTTCAATTTGCTTTAGCCGTTGGCGGTTTGCAGAGCGGGTTGTTGGGGGGCGTGCTCAATTTCAGGGGGACGTAGTCCTAGTGTGTGACAAATGGCGTAAGTTTGTTCAGCACGGTTGAGTGTATAAAAGTGGAACTCACCGACACCTTCCCGGCTGAGTACCCGGACCTGGTCAATAGCCACGGATGCTCCCACCAGAGAGCGGGTAGTGGGGTCATCTTCCAAGCCATTAAAGCGCCGTTGCAGCCAATAAGGAACCCTGACATTGGTCAGTTTAGCGAACCTTTGTAGGGTTCCGAAGTTACCTATAGGCAGGATCCCAGGCACGATCTCTGCTTCAATGCCTACGCTGACACAGCGATCGCGAAAGCGCAGATAGCTCTCTACATCAAAGAAAAACTGAGTGATGGCGCGGCTGGCACCGGCATCTACTTTACGTTTAAGCTCCATCAGGTCGGCCTGTGGACTGCGCGCTTCAGGGTGAACATTGGGGTAGGCTGCTACGGATATATCGAAGTCGTGCTCCTGTTTTAATAGATGTATCAGGTCAAGGGCACTTTGGCCCGTATTCAAGCGACCTGGTTGCGCATCTCCCCGCAGAGCAACAATATGACGAATACCATTTTTCCAGTAATCGCGTGCGATATCCCTGAGCTCCTCAGCTGGCGTATCGATGCAGGTTAAATGTGGGGTTGCGATCAACCCCGTTCGATCATGAATTTGCTTAATCATATTATGCGTGCGTTGGCGAGACTCCTCTCCGTGACCATAGGTCACGGAGACAAATCTTGGCTTTAACGGGGCCAGCCTGTTCAACGCTTTCCACAGGGTTTGTTCCGCTTCGGGAGTGCCCGGTGGAAAGAACTCGAACGATACCTGAGTGTCGTTATTCAGTTCACTGATACTTTGGTTAAGCAACTCTAAGTGCTGTGCATGTGACAGTGACATATAACCTCCTCATCAGGCTGCCTTGGCCTTATTGCGTAAATTACGCGCGGCGGTAACCATGTTGCGTAATGCCGGGCGCACTTCGTCCCAGCTTCGGGTTTTCAGACCGCAGTCCGGATTTACCCATAAGCGTTCTGCTGGCAGATAGGCCTGAGTGCGGCTTATTAACGCCTGAATTTCTTCAACATCAGGAACCCGTGGACTGTGAATATCGTAAACACCTGGCCCAATTTCATTCGGGTAGTGGTATTCACGGAACACATCCAGCAGCTCGCTGGCGCTGCGCGAGGTCTCTATGGTGATGACGTCCGCATCCAGATCCGCAATAGCATCAATAATGGCGTTAAATTCCGAGTAACACATATGGGTATGGATTTGAGTGTTATCCTGAGCACCCGCAGAAGCTAACCGGAAAGCTTGTACAGCCCAGTCGAAATAGGCTTTTTGCTCACTAATTTTTAAAGGCAGCAGTTCACGAAAAGCAGGTTCATCAATTTGGATGATTTTAATACCGGCTTTTTCCAGGTCAGCAACTTCATCGCGTAGCGCCAGGGCAATTTGCTGAGCAATGGTCGCAGTGCTGATATCGTCACGAGGGAAGGACCAGCCTAAAATAGTGACCGGGCCTGTTAACATGCCTTTGACGGGTTTATCGGTCAGTTCCTGGGCAAAGCGGATCCATTCCACGGTAAGGGGCTTGCTGCGATAGACGTCACCAAAGATAACCGGAGGTTTAACGCAACGTGAACCATAACTTTGTACCCAACCAAAGCGGGTGAAAGCAAAACCTTCCAGCAACTCGCCAAAGTATTCGACCATGTCATTACGTTCCGCTTCACCATGCACTAATACGTCGAGCCCGAGCTCTTCCTGCTCATGAATAACCTGGGCGATTTCTTTACTGATAGCATCCCGGTAGTCTTGTTCTGATAAACGACCACCCCGCCATTCACGGCGTAAATGACGAATGGAGCCTGTTTGAGGGAAAGAGCCTATAGTCGTGGTTGGATATAAAGGTAGCTCTAAATGCTTGCGCTGCTGCGCGGCGCGAACACTGTAACCGCTGCTGCGGCTGCTATCGGCGTCACTGATAGCGGTAATGCGCTGACTGACACCCGGGTTGTGAATGCGGCCTGAAGTCTGCCGTGAAGCAACTGCTTTGTCCGACTCCTGGAGTTCCTGCTCTATGCTTTCAATACCCAGGTTGATGGCCTGTGCGATGAGCTTAACTTCATTTACTTTCTGTACCGCAAATGCCAGCCATGACTTGAGCTCTGTATCCAGGCTGTCTTCCAGCTCGAGATCAATAGGGCTGTGCAGCAAAGAACAACTGGTAGCTACCCATAAGAAATCACCGCGACGCTCAGCAATAGGAAGCAGAGTATCAACTGCTTTGCGCAAGTCGGTACGCCAGATATTACGGCCATTGACGATGCCAACGGACAGTACTTTATGCTCGGGCCAGACATTATTGATAGCCTCTAACCCTTCGCTTCCTGCTACCGCATCAACATGCAGCCCGGCTACGGGTAACTCCGCAACCAAATCCTGATTGGCTCCCAAAGTACCGAAGTAGGTGGTGAGCAATATTTTTATTTTTTGCAGTGACCCCAGAGACTGATAGGCCTGGTTGATAGCGCACTGCCAGTCGGCATCCAGTTCTGTGACTAAAATAGGTTCATCGATTTGCACCCAGACAATGCCTTCTGCTGCCAGCGCATTCAGCCATAACAAATAGCTTTTAAGTAATGCGGGCAGATGTTTTAACGTCTGTTCATCGCCGTCCCGTTGTTTCGACAAGGCTAAAAATGAAACCGGGCCTAACAGTACAGGTTTGACGGGTTTGCCTGTGGCTTTAGCGTCGCGAATCTGCTGCAGCTGGTCGTCAATGTTCAGGTTGAAGCTCTGCCCTTCGCTTAACTCGGGAACCAGATAATGATAGTTGGTGTTAAACCATTTAGTCATCTCCAGTGCAGGAACATCAGTTCCTCCCGGAGCACGCCCACGGGCCTGTCTGAAGTAGGTAGTAATGGCCGGTTCGTCCTGTTGGAAACGCTCAGGTGTAATGCCTAAGCGCACCGCTGTATCCAGAACATGATCGTAGAAACTGAAGTCACCTGCAGAAATCAAATTTAATTCTGACTGAGCCTGCCAGTTGAACTTGCGCACTTCACTGGCAACGCTTTGTAACTCGCTTTCATTGGACTCTCCGGCCCAGTATTTCTCAAGTGCGAATTTGAGTTCGCGTTTACGGCCTATGCGTGGGAAGCCTAAAGTATGTGTAATTGCCATGATAAAACCCCTGAAAGTAGTAAATTAAAAAAAGCGACTAGACCGCGATGGCTGCTTTGCGCTGCAAAGCAGGCCATGCATGGCGAAAGTCATTGATAAGATCGGCAGCGTTTTCAATGCCGACGGAAATACGTAATAAAGTGTCTTTGATGCCTGCGTTGCGACGGGCTTCTGCTGACATCGATGCATGCGTCATGGTGGCTGGAACCGCGATCAGGCTCTCTACACCGCCAAGTGACTCAGCTAATGAAAATAACTGCAGATGACTGACAAATTCCTTAATAGCCTCAACGCTGGCATCGAGTTCGATACTGAACATGGCGCCAAAACTATGCTGTTGGCGTTTTGCCAGGGCATGATCCGGGTGTGATTCAAGACCCGGGTAGTGAATGTTCACTACCTCGCTTTGTTGTTGCAGCCAGTGCACCAGGCTATGGGCATTCTGCTCATGCAGAGTGAAACGTGCGGCCAGAGTGCGAATTCCCCGTAGCGTCAAAAAAGCATCAAAAGGAGCACCTGTGATACCAATCACGTTGGCCCACCATTTGAGTTGTTCTCCCAATTCAGCGTCTTTGGCGACTACCGCACCACCCACTACGTCGGAGTGCCCGTTGAGATACTTGGTGGTTGAATGCAGAACCAGATCAGCGCCCAGTTTGAGAGGCTGCTGACCCAGTGGCGATAAAAAAGTATTGTCGACCAGTGTGAGGGCACCCACAGCCCTGGCCTTACTGCAAACGTGCGCGATATCCACCAGGCGGAGTAGTGGGTTAGAAGGTGTTTCAATCCAAATCAGACGAGGCTTGAGCGCTAAAGCTTTTGCCAATTGCTCAGGGTCTGCCTGGTTAATGACCAGGAGTTCAAATGACTGACGTTTAGCCAGCGCATCAAATAAACGCCAGGAACCACCGTAGCAATCATGAGGAACCACTAGTAAGTCACCGGGCTTTAATAACTGCAGTATTAAAGTAACTGCGCCCATGCCACTGGCAGTAATGACTCCCAGTTCACCGCCTTCAAGATCAGCGATGGCAGCACTGAGCAGATCCCGGGTGGGGTTACCAGAGCGTGTGTAGTCATACTCGGCTGGAGTATCGATATCGTGAAAACGATAATTTGAAGACAGGTACAGTGGCGGTACCACTGCATTATATTGGCTATCGCTATCAATACCGGCGCGAACTGCTTTAGTTGTCTGATGTTGAGTCATGCTCTTCTCCCGTTCTAATGTGCTTAAACACATGATGAGGAAAAAATACACTTTAGATCTCTAGCCGTCAAGACGTTTAGACGTCTAAATGGGTTTTTATTTATATATCGGCTATCAACAGTGAGTGTTAAAATAGCCAAAACATCAGGATAAACGCCGGATGTAGCAGGTTTATCTGAATTAAGGAAAGTTATGGCCTTGCAGGCAACCCCCTATAAAGTAAGTTTGGATATTTCCGATGTGGATCGGGGTGTGTATGAATCGGTGAAAGTGACAGTAGCGCGGCATCCGTCAGAGACTGAGTTGCGGCTGACATCCAGAATTATCGCACTGGGGCTGTTTTATCATGAGCACCTGGCATTTGGGCGCGGGCTCTCGGAGGTCAACGAAGCGGCTTTATGGCAGCTTAGCCTGGACGGGCAAATTGAACACTGGGTGGATGTAGGACAGCCAGATGCTGAACGTATTATAAAAAGCAGCCGCAAAGCGCCGCTGGTGTCAGTGCTGGCGTATGGAAATGTCCGTATATGGAAAGAAAAAGTGGCGTCTAAAGTGACTCACTTAAGTAATCTGACTATTCTGGCGTTACCTGAAGAAGCCCATGCTCAGCTCGCTTCTATGCTTAGCCGAAACCTGCATTGGGGGTTAATGTTGACGGATGGCGTACTGTACGTGAGTGACGCGGATGAACAGATTGAATTACCGCTGGAAGTAATACTGCAGCCATAAAAAAACCACTGGGATTGAGTCCCAGTGGTTTCTTACATACCCCAGTGTTTACTGGCGAATGCCTTCAATAGACAGGTAAATTTCGATATCTTCTGCATCCGGGCCCAGATTATAAGTAATGTCATAATCGGCTAATGTGAAGCTTAAGGTGCCTTCAAAGCCACGACGCATTTCGCCCCATGGATCTTCACCGGCACCCACCTGAGTAATCGGGAAGTCGATGCTGTGAGTTACGCCATTCAGGGTGAAGTCACCAGTCAATAAACCACCGCCATTTCCATCAGGTTCAAAACCTGTGCTTTGGAAAGTGGCTTGTGGATTCTCATCTACATTAAGAAAGTCGTCGCTACGCAGGTGACGGTCACGTTCAGCGTGATTACTGTCTACGCTGCGGGTGTCTATGGTGACGTTTACCGAAGCATTTTCTGGGTTAGCTTCGTCATAATAAAAGGAACCTTCAAAGGTGTTAAAGCGACCCAGCAGGTAGCTGTAACCAAGGTGGCTGATTTTAAACTGTACAAAAGCATGAGCACCTTCGGTATCAATTACATACTCGTTAGCAAAGGCTGCTGGTGCTGTCATGGTTGCTGCCAGTGCAGCTGCAAGAATTGTCTTTTTCATGATTTTTTCTCCGGATTAATAGTAAACATACGAGTTAAAGTTGGGTGTTTATCAATAAACTGGTGCTTTAATGCCATCAGGGCGTGACCAGCAGCCAGTATCATCAGGGCACAGGCGGCGTACCAGTGTACTTCGCCTGCGATATCCTCTTGATAGGGAATGCCCGTTATAAGTGCGGGTACACTGAACCAATCAAATACGGATATCGAACGGCCATCTGCAGTCGAGATCAGATAACCGCTAATCATTACGGTGAACAGCAAAAGGTAAAGTAGAAGGTGGCCAAGTTTTGCTCCTGCCTTTTCCAGTTGACTACCCAGGGCTTTAGGTTTTGGATTAATCAGCATCCAAAAAACTCTGAACAGAGTCAGCATTAACAAACTGATACCAAAAGATTTATGCCACCATGGGCCCAGGCGATACCAGGTATCGTAATAAGTTAACGTCAACATCCACCAGCCAAGTGCGAACAGGGCAATAACGGTAATCGCTGTAAGCCAATGTATAGCAGCAGACATCAGTCCGTAGCGCTGCCGGGTATTGCGTATCATAAGTTAAGATCCTGATTTGTTGCTTGTATTAATAATATATCAATAAATAAAAACTAAAATTGCTATTTAGCGGATTAAACGACCTAAAAAATAGAACGTTTAGTCTGTCAGGCCCTTGCAGCAATCGTGCGTAGCTTCAGGTAAAATGCCATTATATTATTTCCCATTTATATGCGGTTTCGAATGACAGCATTGCATAATAAACACAGTTTTGCTTTAAAGGCTGAGGCCAGCGACTATCTGGCCATAAAAAAGCTAAGTGACCTGGAGAAGATTGTCTGGACAAAGGATAGCTGGATTCTGGGTGCCGGAAGCAATACGGTCTTCACGCAGAATTATGCGGGACAGTTGATTCATAACTGTTTGTCTGGAGGGGAAATTAGCGAAACAGATGATAGTTATGAGCTTTGCATTGCCAGTGGTGAAAACTGGCATGAATGGGTAACCAGGACAGTTCGACAGGGAATCCCAGGTTTAGAGAATCTGGCGTTGATTCCGGGAAGTGTGGGAGCGGCACCAGTACAGAACATAGGCGCATATGGTGTAGAAATTTCACGCTTTGTTACTCAGGTAGATGTCTATGATTTGGCTGAGCACAGAAGTTTTCATCTTGCCGCTGCGGATTGTCAGTTCGCCTATCGGGACAGTATCTTTAAAAAAGTTGAGCATGCCAGTTGGTTTATTACAGCGGTTCACCTGAGTTTGCCTAAAGATTGGGCTCCGGTTCTCGAGTACCCTGATTTACAGGGCTTGCCTGTTCGTAGTGACGCCAGCCAGGTGATGCAGAAGGTGATCGAAGTACGTCAAAACAAACTACCTGATCCCCGGCAGATACCTAACGCGGGCAGTTTTTTTAAAAATCCAGTAGTAGATGAGAGTCATTTAGAGCAGCTGTTAAAGGAGTATCCGGATATACCGTACTTCCGTATTAACGAGTCTCAGATTAAACTGGCAGCCGGGTGGCTTATTGATCAGGCTGGACTGAAAACCTGCTCGTTTGGTGGCGCCGGTGTGCACCAGAAACAGGCTTTGGTTCTGGTAAACAGGGGCGAGGCGACTGGAGATGATGTATTGCAGTTGGCACAGCGAGTGCGTCAGGAAGTAAATAAAAAATTTGCAGTTCATTTGAGTCCTGAGGTGCGCCTACTTGGGGAGAAGGGGCTACTCAGCTTATGAAATCAAGTACGCAGCATATTGAAAATACTCTGATTGAAACCCTGGCCGATGGCGAGTTCCACTCAGGCCAGCAATTGGCAGAACGATTGCAAATCAGCCGTAGCGCAATTCATAAACGCATAGCCAGTCTGGATAAGTTGAATCTGGATATTTTTCGGGTACAGGGGCGAGGTTATAAACTGGCGGAGCCACTGGAATTACTGAATAGCGAGAAATTACAAGATGCTCTTCGGGATAGTTCTCTACCAGCACCTTTGTCTCTGCGCCGTATTACCGGTTCTACAAATGACGACTTAAGAGGGTTACTGCAGGAAGCCCAGCAAAACAGGAGAACACTTGCACCTGGCACCGCGGTGATTGCTGAAATGCAGACCGCGGGGCGTGGGCGCCGGGGAAAGGCCTGGCTTTCTCCTTTCGGAGCCAATTTATATATGTCCATGTACTGGCCTTTATCGCAGGGTTTAAACGGAGCACTGGGGCTAAGCGTGGCTATTGGTGTTTGTCTTGCGCAGATGCTGCAGCGACAGGGCATCGCAGGCGTAAGCGTGAAGTGGCCTAATGATGTTTATGTCCAGGGCTCAAAAATTGCTGGCATTCTGATTGAGCTGGAGGGACAGCCTGCCGGTGAAGGACATGCGTTAATAGGTATCGGGCTTAATATTAAAATGCCGGATCGTCATAAAAGCGAAATTGAGCAGGCTTTTACTGATGTGCAAAGTCATATTGAGGGTCCTGTACGTCGCCATGTCTGGGCTGCTCATTTGATTAATGGTTGTCGTGAGGCACTGCTGAATTATGATGCCAACGGACTACAGAACCTGATTAAGGATTGGCGCGAGCTGGATCATTTTTATATGCAGCCGGTGCGCTTGTTATTGGGACAGCATGAGCAGCAGGGAGTCGCGGAAGGTATTGATGAGAATGGCGCATTACTGGTGCGCCAGGAAGGCAAACTAAAAAGTTATTTTGGCGGGGAAATAAGTTTGAGAGCTGCGTTATGATTTTGCTGGAGATTGGCAATACGCGCTGGAAATTAGCTGCATTGTTGGAACAGGAGCTGAATTTCATTGAGCATGGTGAAGGGCTGGATAATTTATTACGTCGGCTGACTGATTATCAGGGGCAACAGCTGCTTTTTGCTTCTGTCGCGAGTGATGAATTGAACCAGCAGTTACAGCAGGGGTTAACTCAGTTAGGGATGGTGTTTGTACAGACACAGACAGAGGCGGCAGCCAGCGGCGTGATAAATGCTTATGCTGATTATCAGCGACTCGGTGTGGATCGTTGGCTTACTTTGCTGGCAGCGCGGCAACGAAAACATGCACTAACGGCCATTGTAGATGTTGGGACGGCAGTTACTTTCGATTTATTAAACAGTGATGGCCATCATCTGGGGGGGTGGATAGCGCCTGGTTTGAATACAATGCAGGACTCCCTGGTGGCACGTAGCCAGCGTATAACGGCTCGGATTGATGCGCCTGCAGAGGTGCTAGGGCGCTCTACTGAAGATGGCCTCTATCTCGGCTGTCAGGCAGCTGTTCAGGGTTTTGTTAAGCAGGCACAGGTAAAAACCAATGAAGTTAGTGACTTGCCTGTTGACTGGCTATTTACTGGAGGCGGCATGCATTACCTGAATACCAACGGATTTATTAATTATGAAATACGACCTCATTTGGTGCTGGAAGGCCTGGCGGTGGTTGCTGCTGATTTAGGTTGAAGTTTTTAGCGCCGCCGCCGATAACTTAAGCAAGACAGAGGATTACAGCCGGGCCTGAATTGAGAGTGTATTTATGAATAAAACCCAGTTACTTGTATGTGCTTTATTACTGCTGCCTTTTGCCGTGGTTCAGGCTGGTCAGAATACATTGCCGTCGCGTATTGTGCAGGCCGTTCAGCTGTACTCCGATCAGGAATTGGTAGCCTTAATTCGTGAAAACACACACTTGCAGCGCGTACGTGACGTGGATGACTGTCAGCTTTACCAGGACATTCAAGCCCAGGCGGAGGTTGAACAGCGGCCCGCTTATCAGTTTTTATACGGTGATATGCTGGCCTACGAGGTGTGCTACGACCGTGATGTCGAGCTCGGTGTTACCTACATGAAACGTGCTGCAGAACAAGGGCTGGCGGAAGCGATGGAGCAACTGGGACGCTACTACCATACCGGCCAGCTGGTACAGAAGGATTTACAACGAGCAATTCTTTATTTACGTGAAGCATCAGCTTTAGGGAATTTACCGGCGCAAAAGCGCTTTGCCGACATTTTGTTAAGTGGTTATGGCAGCCCATTAGACTATGAAGCTGCATACCATTACCTGCACAATTCAGTAACCGCGGATCGTAGTCAACATAGTGCTATCCAACGGCGTCTGGAAAAACTTGCTGAACGTTTACCGCCGCGTATAGTTGAACGTGCCCGCAGTCCATTGGATTCCTGATACTGATTTGGTTGCTATACGTGCTCAGGACAGACGTGACTTAAAATCCTGATAATTAAAGCGGCGGACCAGTTCAAATTCGCCGTTTTCGCGTAATATCCCGATCGATGGATGTTCCACACCATTAAAAAAGCTGGTTTTAACCATGGTGTAGTGCATCATGTCCTCGAAAATAAGGCGCTGACCAATTTGCAGTGGCTGTTCAAAGCTCCACTCACCAATAACATCACCAGCCAGACAGGAATTGCCTCCTAACCGGTACCGGTGAGCGAACTCTCCGGGTTCGCCAGCCCCACTGATACCCGGCCGATAAGGCATCTCCAGAACATCGGGCATGTGTGCGGTTGCGGAAATATCCAGAATGGCGATTTGGCCAGCATTTTCGACAATGTCTACGACTTCACAAACAAGCGGTCCTGTCTGCCAGGCAACCGCAGAGCCGGGCTCTAAAATCACCTGAACATCATACTTTTCGCGTAACCTTTGCAGTTGACTGATCAGATGATCAAGATCATAGCCCTTGCGGGTCATCAGGTGACCACCGCCAAGATTAATCCATTTCAAAGCATGCAGATACTGCCCAAACTTTGCTTCTACTGCAGCCAGTGTGCGCTCTAAAGCATAAGAATCACACTCACAGAGGTTGTGAATGTGAAAGCCTTCAATTTCGCTTAAATCGACACTTTCCAGCTGTGAACTCAGAATTCCTAAACGTGACCCGGGAGCTGAGGGATCATAGAGCTCGGTATCTGCTTCCGGTTGTTCCGGATTGATACGCAGACCAACAGAGACACCGGCCATTTTTGCCTGTTCACGATAGCGCTGCCATTGACTCAGGCTATTGAATGATATGTGGTTGCAGTGGCTGAGTAATTGCTTAATGTCATTGGCTTTGTAGGCTGGTGAGTAAGCATGTACTTCACTACCAAAGGTATCCGCGGCAAGTTCAGCTTCCCATACTGAGCTGGCCGTACAGCCTTTAAGATACTGGCGTACCAGAGGGAAGGCACTCCACATGGAAAACCCTTTGAGCGCCAGAATAATATCAGCGCCGCTTTTTTGCTGAACTTGTTGCATCAGCTCCAGATTGGCTTTCAGCTTGGCTTCATCAAGCACGTAGCACGGTGAAGGAATCGCAGGGTCCAGATAAGGGTTAACCATGTATGTGCTGCTCCTACTTACTAAAAGGGCTTTTTTCCACTTCAACAACCTGCCACGGCAGGCCATATTTATTCAGCTTCTGCATGAAAATATCCGGGTCAAACTGCTCCATGTTGTAAACCCCGGGTTTCATCCATTCGCCCTGTAGCATTAAAGAAGCACCAATCATGGCGGGTACGCCTGTGGTGTAAGACACCGCCTGAGCGCCGACTTCTTCATTGCACTTGGCATGGTCACAGTTATTGTAAATGAAGATGGTTTTTTCTTTGCCGTCTTTAATGCCTGTTACATAAGTGCCAATACAGGTCATTCCTTCATAGCCTTCAGCCAGTGATCCTGGATTAGGCAATACTGCTTTAAGGAACTCCAGCGGTATAATTTGCTGACCTTGAAAATCAATTGGATGAATAGAAGTCATGCCAATACCTTCAAGCACTTTCAGGTGGTTCAGATAGGCATCGCCGAAAGTCATCCAGAAACGCGCGCGTTTCAGGGTTGGGAAGTGCTTAACCAGCGACTCGAGCTCTTCATGAAAAAGCAGGTAAGAAGGGCGAACACCAACACCGGGGTAATCCAGATCTTCGCGTACACTGATAGGATCGGTTTCATGCCATTCGCCGTTTTCCCAGTATTTACCTCGTTGGGTGATTTCGCGGATGTTGATTTCCGGATTAAAGTTAGTAGCAAAGGCTTTGCCATGATCGCCACCATTGCAGTCAACAATGTCCAGATACTGGACTTCGTCGAAATAGTGTTTGGCCGCGTAAGCGGTAAAAACGTTGGTTACACCCGGGTCAAAACCTGAGCCCAGCAACGCCATTAAACCCGCTTGCTTAAATTTCTCGTGATAAGCCCATTGCCAGGAGTATTCAAATTTGGCTTCATCTTTGGGCTCGTAGTTAGCCGTATCCAGGTAATGTACACCAGTTTCCAGACAGGCATCCATGATAGGCAGATCCTGGTATGGGAGGGCGACATTAATAACCAGCGCGGGTTTAACTTTATTAATAAGCTCAACCAATTGCGGTACATTGTCGGCGTCTACGGCATAAACGCCGACGACACGGTCTTTGCCCGCTTCCTGTTGCAGTTTTTCGCATTTAGATACCGTGCGTGAAGCGAGATGAATCTCGCTGAAATATTCCGGTAACATGGCGCATTTTTTTACTACTACGCCGCTTACGCCGCCGGCGCCGATAATAAGTATTCGGGACATATACTAACCCTTATTCGTTATAATGTGACTGCGTGTCGCGAAATCAAAAAGTGGGCGCGATTTTGCCTGCGCCCACTGCAATTTGCAATGCCTGTTGCGACCTGTCTGCTGCCGTTAAATTAGTTTAATCGGTTTCGTTTTGCAAAGGTTTCAGGTTTAGGTGTTCGCGCAAAAAAGCCCATTGGTCAGCAATCCGCTCAATACGCATCCAGGTTGGCGTACCAGCGCCATGACCTGCACGGGTTTCTACTCTTAGCAGTACTGGATTCTCGCATCCTTGTGCGTGTTGCAATGCGGCAGCGAATTTATAACTATGCCAGGGGGCCACTCTGTCGTCCTGATGGCCAGTACTGATTAAGGTCGCAGGATAACAGGTACCTGGCTCCAGGTTATGTAATGGAGAATATGCTTGCAAGGCACGAAATTCTTCCTCATTGCGACTGCTACCAAAGTCGCTGCTCCAGGATCGGGCGTTAGCGTCAGTCGTGTGGTAGCGCAGCATATCGAATAAGCCGACTGCCGGAAGCGCCGCGGCAAAGAGATCCGGGCGCTGAGTCATTGCTGCGGCGACCAGCAGACCGCCATTACTGACTCCCTGAATAGCCAGATGTTCAGAGCTGGTATATTGCTGGTCAATTAAATAACTGGCAGCGGCAATAAAATCATCAAATGCATTTTGTTTGTTGAGCCGAATTCCGCCTTGATGCCATTCGTCACCATATTCACCGCCACCACGGACATTCGGGATAGCCAGAATCCCTCCCTGTTCCAGCCAGGCCAGCTGAGACACGCTGAAATCAGGTGTCAGGGAGATATTAAAGCCCCCGTAACCGTATAGTAGGGTGGGATTAGAGCCATCCAAATCGATGTCATCACGATGCACTATGAACATAGGTATGCGGGTGCCATCGGCACTCTTAAAAAAGACCTGGCGAGTTTCATAGCCAGTCAGACTAGCCGGAATTTCGGTGCGGTAATGCTCATTCAGTTCGTGATTGGCAATATCATAATGGTAGACGATCCCCGGTTCAGTAAAACTCACGAAACTAAAGAAAGTCTCCAGATGATTTTTATCGCCGGTGAAGCCTGAAATGCTGCCGATGCCCGGTAACCTTAGTTCTTGTTCATAGCGACCGTAGGCATTATAGATACGCACCTGAGATTGTGCGTCCTGCAGGTAATGGGCAAAAAATTTGCCACCGACATAGTTTACTTCCAACAGGGTTTCTTCCCGTGGGGCAATAATTTCCTGCCAGTCACTCGGGTGCGGGCGATTGATGTCGACGGCAATTACCCGTCCGGTGGGAGCGTCGTTAGTTGTATGGAAAAAGAGCAGATTAGCATCTGTATCTATAAGTTGATAACGGGCATCCCAGTCACTGATCAGGTGTCGCCAGCGCGCATCAGTATCGGTTAAGTCAAGATAATGAATAGCATTGGTGGAAAATCCATCGGTAACTGTTGCTATCAGAAAACGGCCATCTGAGGAAACTGTGGGATAAGGGTTCCAGGTACCATACTGACTGACATCATAAACCCGGCGGTCATTGCTTTGCGAGGTGCCGAGGCGATGGAAGTAAATAGCAACCGGCTGACTGTCGTCGGGTTCACCTGCTGCTGTTTCCGGATAACGACTGTAATAAAAGCCATTTTCACTGGGGAGCCAGCTGACGTTGGTAAACTTGGTACCACGAATAATATCGTCCAGATCCTGGCCAGTATTCACGTCGCGCACACGAAATTCGGTCCAGTCCGAACCTGCATCGGAAACAGCGTAAGCCACATAACGAGCATTCGGGCTAACCTGGATGCGGGCTAAAGAAACTGTGCCGTCCTGGCCCCATTCATTAGGGTTTAATAACGGGCGTGCAACACCATCAGGTTGTTGGCTAACATAAAGCACAGGCTGGTTTTGCAAGCCGTCGTTACGGAAGTGAAAGTATCGGTCTCCTTTACGAAAAGGAGTCTCAATACGTTCATAGTTCCACAATTGGGTCAGACGGTTTTTTATTTGATCACGCTCATTCAGGTTTTGCAGGTAAGGCAGACTAAGTTCATTTTGCTCTCTGACCCATCCGCGTACAGCATCGCTTTGTAGCTGTTCCAGCCAGCGATAAGGGTCTGCTACCTCGGTACCGTGGTAATTATCACTAAACTGAATACGCTCGCTATCCGGATATGAAAGCTGGGTAGAAGGTTCAGGCTCTTCAGTAGTTTTTTCAACACTGCTGCAGGCTGCTAAGAACAAAGCCGCTACTAGAAAGCTGACTATTGGATTTTTCATTGTTAATTCCTGATGTAACACCCCTGATATCAAGGGGCTACTATAACTGGGGCGGTAAAGTGACACAAATTTGTCGTAATTCCTTAACGCAATCTTTACGCCCGTGAAGCCCATGTTGTTTCGCCACTTGAGATAACGGCAATGGGCGGTAAAGCGCATCCTTTAATAATTCTGGCGCTTCGGAGGTTAAATTTATATAAGCACTCAAGGCCGGCTGCACCAGGTCGAATGGAAGATGAGCTTTCGCGAAGGCTGATAGCATTTGCTGCAATCGTAGTTGAGCATCCACTTTGTCGAGAACGTAACGCTGGGTTAATGGCAATAGTGTTCGCACCAGCTCTGCCGACAGGGGAGTGCGTAACAGGTGCCAGTTAAGTTCAGCCAGGAAATAACACTGCCAGCGCTCAACCTTAGTAATCCAAAGCGGATTCAGAGGCAGTAGTAGAAGTCCCGAATAGCGACCACTTGCCATGTCGGGTTTACTGCCGATGCGGACCGGCAGAAATCCTGCGTTTTTCCAGAAATGCAGCAGTTTTGGAGAGAGTCCGAAACTGCTGCCAAGCGCGGCATAACTCTGTTCTCTTGCATAGGTGACGCACTGGTTTAGTAATTTGCTGCCGAACCCTTGCTGCTGCTGTGTGGGTTCTACCGCAATACGGACGACACGAAGTAACGGCGAAGCTGCCGCGTCTTTATCGCGCAGGTGATAACAAAGGCTCTGGCCCAACAGGTTGCCAGGAGGACGCCGTCGACCGGAGTACACGGCGTCGGCCAGCGAACCAGTCAAGTGGCCTTCATGACTCAACCAGGCGACACCAAGCAGATTATCGGCTTGCCACTGCAGAAGAAGAGATTGGTTCGGGTCATCGAGCAATAGTTTGAGATCGTTTGGACTGCTTTGATAGTGAGCATTCAGTAACAACTTAAAGCATTGTTTAAGTTGTTCCTCATTGAGTTCGCTGGCATGAGCCTGCTGGTAGCTTACCGGGCCATTAAACGGGGTCGGTGATATGTCGTTGTGAGAAGGTAGTAATAAGGCTCGTTGCAACCATGTTTCGAGTGGGCAGCCTGCCGCCCAGCGTTGTGGCTGTTGCAATTCAAAGCTCAGAAACTGACTAAAGGTTTGTTTTAGATGCTGCATAAACTGTAGGGCGAAGCCCCGGCCACAGCCTTCGTAACCTTCAGTAGTAGTTGCCATCTTAACCTGGGGGAAACGCTCAATAATGGCATCCAGCATATGTCGTGGCAGGCTGGCTGCTTCGTCCAGAATCAGGGTGTCCTTTGGCTGCACCTGGTCGCTTTGCAGCAAAGCGTCGGGGGCAATGAAGGACGGGGTCGCGCCTTCATTGCGAGCATGCAGCATAAGAGTTTCAACCTGGCGCCGGGCTGGCGCACAAACCCAGACTTTAGCTTTGCTGCGCGCCGCCAGAAAACCAAGTAGGGTTGATTTTCCACGACCACGAGCAGCGATAATTAAAGCCGGTTGAGGTATGGTTAAGTGTGTCGAAAGCTGGCGCAGGACCTGCGCTTGTTCAGCCGTTAATTGCACAGCGGCATGCATTGGTGGCAAGGCAAAATTTTCTGGGAACTCCCCAGGTTCTGGATCTTTCAGGTAATTACAAAGCTGCTTTGGCCGCTTGTTTATCAAGCGGTGTAAAAAAGGACAGGGGCTGGCAGGAAGTAAGAGCACCAGGGCGCCGCCGCCGATGATACTTCCGCTTAAGGCAGCGATGGCGTCTGCATGCACCTGATGTCGGCAATCAATGACCAGTACCAGATTTGTGCTACCCAGGTACTGACGGTACTGATTAAGATCCAAAGCAGAAGATTGCTCACCGAAATGCAGGCAAAAAGATGGCCAGTTGCATGCTTGCTGCAGACCTTCAACAAGCAGCAGGCCTCGTTGCTGGGTTTTCGCTGCCTGCTTTAGAAGTGAGCCCAGCGCAGGCAGAATCTGATTATTCATAACCCGCGCTTACACCTTTAAAAGAGTGCGGCGTCGAAGAAAATGCCAAGCACTGTGTTGATAAAGACAATAGCCAGCACCACCGGTATGAAGGTGGTGATTGAGAAGCTGATATAACGTCGCAGCAGGCTGGTCGCATAACGCTGATTACCCTCAGCCAAAGCTTCGTGGAAATTGTTGCGCTTCCAGCCCCAGACGACAAAAAGACAAATCAGAAGGCCGTTTAATGGCAATACGGTGTCGTAGAACACATCGTAAATCAGGTCAAAGAAAGAACGAGGTCCACCACCATAGGTAACCAGTTCCGTCAGGAAAGCGACCATGCCAAATGAAACCATAGCAATCAGGGTCAGTGAGCCCATTGTCATCGCCAGCACCGCTAAGGCGCGCTTACGGGAAACATTGTATTTGCGCACTATGGTGGCAGTTGGAACCTCAATGATAGAAACCAGAGAAGTGATAGCGGCAAAAAATACCAGTAGGAAGAAAAGAGCGGCTACGATACTGGCGCCCAGATAGCCCAGGGTCTCCTGCATGGCTAAAAATATTTGCGGCAGGAAGGTGAAAATCATGGCGACTGAAGAGTCGCTCAGTTCCTGAGGATTGGTATTAGGGTCGAAGACAAAAATTGCCGGCAGGATCATAAGACCGGCCACAAAAGCGACAATGGAGTCGGTAATAGCAACCAGTTTAGCTGAACCCACCAGGTCATCACGTTGGCGGAAATAAGAGCCGTAAGTGATCAGGATACCCATGCCTAATGACAATGAGAAGAATGCCTGCGAGAGGGCGCCACTGATGACGGAACCATTTATTTTGCTAAAATCAGGAACCAGGTAAAACTCTACTCCAGCAAAGGCATTGTCGAGAGTAAGCACAAAGATAACCAGTACCACCAGCATGACAAATAAGCTGGGCATGAGCAGTCGTGCTGCTTTCTCAATGCCGCCGCGAACGCCGCCAACCAGAATAAAATGAACGATAGCGGCGACTACTATTAAGTACAGAAAAACGGAGTAATCATTTATAAAGGTGCCGAAATACTCGGGATCTGCCAGGGCATCGAGGTTGCCGGATACTGTTTGCAGAAAATAGCCCAGGATCCACACGGTGATAACCATGTAGAAAACACCGATCATGAAAGGAGTCAGCACGGCGAGCCAGCCTGCAAAGCGCCAGGGACTTTTCGAACCGGCTATAGCTCCGTATGCGCCATGGGGATCAAGTTGGGTTTTGCGACCCAAACCCATTTCCGCGAGCATAATAGGCAGGCAAATAAAGGCAACGAAAATGGCATAGATGATTAAAAAGGCGCCACCTCCGTTTTTAGTTGCTGCGACCGGGAAACCGACCATATTGCCGATACCTACGGCGGAACCCGCTGCAGCCAAAATAAAACCGAGTTTAGAGCTAAAGTGTTCGCGTTCAGCGCTCATGACAGTCCTTCTTCTGTAATCGTTGTTTGTTGTTATAGCTATAACGAGAATAGCCAACGGTTATAACAGGTTTTACGCGCCTTCAGCAAACCTAATCAGGTCAGGCCATCGGTTTTTAGCGATAAAAAGTAGTTGGAAGATTAGAGTTCAGTCATTTCCTTGCTACACTGACACCCTGATTATATATCGACATATTTAAAGGTATTTAGCTCCATGGCAGTAAAAAGACCGTTTCTATGGCTTGTTATTAGTATAATGAGCATTGTGCTCGTGGTGCTGGCTATTAATGTGGCTTTGTTTAATGCGCTACCTAAACCTATACGCTTAGTGCATGGTCTGGAGCTTAGTTATAATGTCCAGGACCCGATATTTGAACGCAGTATGGGAGCTCTATTACAAAACCCAGTGCAACCGGGCAATAGCGTTGAAATTATTCGTAATGGAGAAAATATTTATCCGGCAATGATTGCGGCTATTGAACAGGCAGAGCACTCAGTGTCGTTTGAAACTTATGAGTTTTGGGGGGAAGAATCCGCCGGAGAAATTTCTCAGGCATTAGCGGATGCAGCAAGACGTGGAGTCCAGGTGCACGCATTGATTGATTTTATGGGGTCCACGCAAGCCAGTAGCGCAAAGTTTGAGACGCTGGAACAAGCTGGTGTTCATGTTATCAGGTACCGCAGCCCTTCCTGGTATCAGTTGTCCAGAATTAATCACCGGACGCACAGAAAACTGCTTATTACTGATGGTAGTACCGGCTTTACCGGTGGGGCTAATGTAGCAGATAACTGGCTGCCAGGCCCTGATCGAACTCCCTACCGTGATAACCATTTCCGCATTGAGGGGCCTGTGGTCGCTAATATGCAGGCTGCTTTTGCTGAAATATGGATGAACGCCAGTGGCATATTGCTGGAAGGCCCTGAGTATTTCCCTGAACTTAAGGCCACTGGAGATACCGCACTGCAAATGGTTAAAAGTTCGCCTCGGGAAGGCCGCCACCGTGTGCGATACATGTTGTTGTACGCCTTAGCTGCAGCCGAAGAGAGCTTTACCGCATCGACTGCTTATTTCTATCCTGATGCTGCTTTTTTAGAAGCCATGAGACTGGCTGCTGAACGTGGAGTGCGAATACGTATATTACTGCCAGGCGATACTATTGATCAGGGATATTTGCGTCATGCTTCGGTTAACCGCTGGCGACCCATGTTAGAAGCTGGCGTAGAACTTCACGAATATCAAACGTCCATGTACCACTCAAAACTGGTTTCAGTTGATGATCAATGGGCGACTTTTGGCTCAGCAAATCTGGATAATCGCTCTTTTCGGATTAATGATGAGGGCAATATTGCTGTTTATTCGCCTGACTTTTCCCGTCAGATCCGCGAGTTGATAGAAGAAGATATAGAATACGCAGAACGTTACACGCTGGAAGACTGGCAAAACCGTCCCTGGCATAAGCGCATTATCGGCTGGGTCAGCTCAGTGCTTGGTGCTCATTTTTGAACTACTGTCACAGGTCGCTGCAGCCATTCGCGCAGAACAATGCCAATAAGCGGGCAGGCAGCCATCACCGCGACCATGGCATAAGGAGTGCCGTCGCCTAACAGCCCAACCAGGGCCCCCGATAGAGCTCCCAGCGTAAAGCCGCTGGCGCTGATGAGGGCGGTAGCTGTAGCGGCACTGTGAGGGAAGTAATCAGTAGCACCGGACATACCATTAGCGACGATAAAACCCTGCATGCCGATAAATAACATGATTTGTGCTACCAAAAAGCCTAATGGCAGTTGCAGTAGCAGAGTCGTAATAATCATGCTGATGCCGAGAATCAGTTGAATACTCTGGCCGACCCGTAAAATCTGCGTGGTTGAAAAACGGTGCAGCAGTCGAATGTTTATCTGGTTACTAAGCGACAAAGCCAAAATGTTAGCACCGAATAAAAAAGGATAGATAAACTCACTAACGCCGTAATAACCCATGTAAACACCTGGCGAACCGGTAATAAAAGCGAACATGCCGGCGTTACTCATCGCTACTGAGAATAAGAATGCGAGTGCCTGACGGTTTTTCAATACGGCTAAGTAACGCCGCAGAGGGCTTATCACGGACACATGCTCAGCCAGCCGGGTTTCGGGCAGAGCCAGGCGTAGTACTACCAGTAAAATAGCGGCATACAGAAAAAGAAAAAAGAAAATGCTGCGCCAGTCGGCGAAGAGCAATAAAAAGCTGCCAATAAAGGGAGCCGCCAGAGGCGCTATCATTAAAATAGTAACTATTTTTGATAAAACCTGCGCACTTTCACGCCCTGAGTAGCGGTCCCTTACCATGGCCATGGTATTCACTACACCCATACCACCACCAAAAGCCTGCAATAAGCGGCCTACCCAGAGAAGCTCAATGTGGGAGCCTAAAGCCGTTATCAAGCTACCTGCCATAAACAGGCTTAGGCCAATTAAAATGGTCAGGCGTCGACCGTAACGGTCTGAAGTGGGGCCTCCAATTAGCTGACCTGCGGCGAAACCAATTAAAAACAGACTTAAAGTTAATTCAATATTATGCAGTGAAGTATTCAAATCTTCTGCCATTAATGGAATAGCAGGCAGATAGGCATCGATGGCAAGAGGACCTAAAGCAACAAGGGCTGCCAGCATCCAGGCAAAACCACGAATATGTCGTAGTGATGAGCTCATGACGGTACTTCTTCTCTGACGAGGTGCAAGAATATGACAATCATTATACATAAAAGGGCTGCTTATTTGCAGAACAGTATCTTGGAAAGACACTCAGCGTGGACAGCATTTTTGTATTCTGGCATTATCCGCGCTCTTCTGAATCTGTTTAGTGAGATGACATGAGCACTTTACCTAATTGCCCGGCCTGCAATTCTGAGTTTACTTATCAGGATGGAAACCTCTATATGTGCCCGGAATGTGCGCATGAATGGTCAGCCATTGCGGGAGCAGATGACGAAGCCGACGAGAGTCTGATAAAGGCGGATGCTAATGGTAACCCATTACAGGATGGCGATACCGTTACTGTGATCAAAGATCTTAAAATCAAAGGCAGTTCGTCGGTGGTTAAAGTGGGCACTAAGGTGAAAAATATCCGTTTGGTTGACGGGGACCATGACATTGACTGCAAAATTGATGGTATCGGTCCGATGAAACTAAAATCAGAATTCGTTAAGAAAGTCTGATGTTTACCAGCGCTGCATTTCATATAAACGCGAGTTGCAGCGCTGAAAAGGGACCGCAAGCTGACGGGCCTGATAAAGTTGCTCTGGCGGGACCTGAGCGCTGACTAACAGCAGGCAGTTGCGATCGTAACACTCGTCGACTAAGGCGATAAAACGGCGTGCTTCGTTATCCAGCTTACTGACGTAAAGCTGCTGTTGTTCGCGCTGATAACTCTCTTCTACACCATGCACCAGTTCCTTATCGGGTATATAACTGAACTCAGGCACCTGATGCACCGCTATCGCCCGAAAGCGACTGGCAAGCTCCATGTAGTCGCGTTGGCTGCGGGGACCTGAGCAGAGTTCCATGAAATTAAAAGCTATGATGTTTTCATTTTGCCAAAGGCAATTTATAGTGCGATTCATGACCTGAACCTGATGTACTGGCTCGGTTTGACCAAAGCGCTGCTCTGTCAGCTCTCGCAGCTGTGCTTTTGAACCGTTAAGCAGATAGTGAGGCATTGTCTTATTTTGTGTTAAGCGATAGTCCTTACCTCCGTCTAAATGAAGGACTTCACAATGTTTCATCAGCAGGTCAATGGTGGGTAGAAAACGCTGACGTTGCAGACCATTGTAATAAAGCTTTTCCGGTGGCGTATTCGAGGTTGTAATCAAAATCATCTCGAGGTCAAAAAGATGGCGCCATAAGGTACCGAGCAGCATGGCGTCGCCAATATCTTCAACCATAAACTCGTCCAGACATAGAACACGGTACTCTGCTGCCCAGTCAGCGGCTATCGATTGCAAAGGATCGGCCTGTCCTGAATAACTCTGCAGGCTGCGGTGAATCTGAGCCATAAAGTGATGAAAATGAACACGCTTTTTCTGCGGAGTTTGTAGTTGTGAGAAAAAATGGTTCATCAGCATGCTTTTTCCACGCCCCACTGGTCCCCAGATATAAAGTCCTTGCTCAACGCTTTGGTTCGCATCAATACGACAGGCCAGATGCGTTAAACGCTGGGCCAGACGCTGCTGCTCTTTATCAAGCTGAAAGGGGCGCTGGTGCATACAAAAAGCTGCCTTCTGTTAATTAAACGGGATAGCGTTTTTGCATTCTAACAAATCTGCTAAGCTTATGAGTAATTGGTAAATTTTTTAATGTGCAGCAGGAGTTGGGATGTTTAATAAAAACGCTTTAATCGCGTTATCGGGTATTTTTTTACTAGCGGGTTGCGCCGGACATACCCTGGATGAGGATGCTGCGCGTGATGCGCAACTAGCTGAGTGTCAGTTAATACAGGATGATCAGGAGCGCCTTGATTGTATTGAGCGGATAACTTTAGGGGACACGGCAACTGAGCCAGCGCCACAAAGCGATCCGACTCAGCAATATTAGTACGGTATTAACGATTAGCGATAATTAATTGCACTTGCTGACTTTGTTCCTGATAAATCTGGATCCATTCATTTTTCAGCGATTTGCTGTGTTTCCCGCTATGGATACTGCGCTCAGTAAGATGAGCTGCTTTTACCAGCATTCCTGTGTTTCCCGCATACTTGAGAGCGGCTTTGGCTATGGTAGTGCTTACATTGACAGAGCTAACAAAGGCTTTTTTATCTACATTCAACAGAATATCGGAAGCTGATAATAAAGCTGCAAAAAAGGCCTGCTCCGGCTTTACATTCCGCGATGTGTATTTCTTTGCTAACTCGGCACAGGTAAACGCCCGCGTCAGGGCTATATGCACATTTGCCGGGGAATTACATTGCAATGACGAGATCAAAGTTACCCATTTTTTTACCAGCTCCAGCCCCAAACGAATAACGACGTCCTTGATTGAAGTTACTTCTTTGGCTGTTCTGTACATAGGACTGTTGGCTATTTTCAAGAGACTTATCGACAATGCAGGTTCATTGGAGATAGCATCAGCTACCTCTTCAATATGAGCTTCCTGGGCAAATATTTTCTGTAAAAGGGAAGCGAGCTGCAGGCCTGAAGTGGTGATTTTCTGACCCGAAATTATAGTGGGGCGAGCCAGGAAATAGCCCTGAAACAAGTCGAAATCCTGCTCCATATAGAGTTCGAGCTGGTTCTGATTTTCTACCCGTTCAGCCAACCAGGTTAGATCATAACTGGCTAGTTTATCCTTATGTTGTATGGCTTCAGCAAGAGATAATTTGGAAATATCGACTTTTACAATAGACGCCAGTTTGAGCAGAGGGTCCCATTCAGGTTTGAATTCGAAATCATCCAGGGCAAAACGGAACCCTTGGTCATGCCAGTTCTCGATTGCTCTTATGGTTGCGTTATCTGGCTGAATCCGCTCAGTGAGCTCAACCACAACATGGTCTGGTTTTACGGGCAGAAAAGCCCCTGAATGGAGAAAACTTGCGGTTACGTTGAGGTAAACAGGTCTATCGGTTTGCTCAAACTGTTCACTGATGCCTGTACAAAGATTAAATAACACTTCGCTAGTGGCAATATCTTCGCCAACATCGAATGCAGTAAGGCCATCATCGTGACGATAAAGTAATTCCGATCCTGCGATTTCAAGTTGGCGATTATAGATAGGTTGTGAAGCGAACAGAATGTTCATTAAGCATTAGACTGTACCTAATTAGAAGTACGCTCATAGTAAAGCATTTATTTTTAACTTTATAGTGTTAAAAATAGGCCAAAGTATTAGCAAACATAGCCTTTTGCCATGAGAGTTAAGGCTAGTGTGGCCTAAAGAGATCTTATTTTAGCTCTCAATGGAAGGTAATAAATGATCAATCTGAAGTAAGCTTACTTCAGGTAAAATACCCACTGACTCAAGTAGTACCCACAATCCCAGAATTAAAAATAAGATAGAGGCAGACCAGCGTAATGCTGTTACCGGAATATGCCTGGCAAACTTATAACCAAACCAGAGGGCAGGGGTAGTGATCATCAGAATACCCAATGTAGCCCCTAGTACTACGGGCCAAAAAGCCTGGTAACCACCAGCCAGTGTAATAACTACGAGTTGGGTTTTATCGCCCATCTCCAACAGGAAGAAGGCTAACATGGCGGCGAAGAAAATATGCCGTTTAGACAGGTTTTCTTTAACTTCTTCATCTTCAGGAATAAGCACCCAGAATGCCATGATAAGAAAGGCAATGCCTATAATCCAGGCCTGCCAGTCAGCTGATAAAAACTGGAATAACCAGATACCAAAAAAGGCGGATAGAGCCTGGTTAAGAAAAAGCCCAAGAGCCATGCCTGCGAATATCGGCCAGGGACGGCGGTAACGTAATCCCATTAATAAGGCTAAAAATAAGGAACGATCGCCGATTTCAGCGATACCGACAGTTAGTATTGAAACGAAAAAAGCTTCCATGGTACGGGTCCGGCCGGGCAGTCTGAATCGAGATTGTGGTGTCAAATTCGACCGCCCGGCAAAGAGCCACTGAAATACAGATTTTCAGTGTGAATTCAACACCACAGGTCTCGTCAAGCTAATGCCGTGCATACCATGGCTCGTTTTCAGCCAATTATGTTGATATGCACCTTCACACTGGCGTGCGAAGCGACTACTCCCCTGAGGTTGGCCTAATTTAGCCATAGCAATATCGCGTTGTCAATCAGGTTTTGCTAGCCTTAAGGCATTACTTTACTCCGGAATCAGGCCAGATGCAGTTAATCGATATATTTGTCGCCATGTTACTTATGGGCCTGCTTATCTTGCTGGCTCAGGGATTGCATCTTAAGCTGCCTTTTTTAAGCCGCTATTTTATTCCCACATCCGTGGTTGCTGGCTTGCTCGGTTTGTTGTTAGGGCCGCAGGTTGTTGGCGAAGACTTAAGTTTATGGCCGGATGCGACCACCATAGTCTGGTCAGGGCTCCCCGAACTCTTGATTAGTGTGGTTTTCGCCTGTTTATTTCTCGGTAAAAAGCTAGCCTCGCCGCGCCAGATATGGCGCATGGCAGGGCCCATGGTTGCTCATGGACAAACGCTTGCCTGGGGACAGTATGTTATAGGCCTGTCGCTAGCATTGTTGATTCTAACTCCTTTATTTGGAGTGAGTCCTTTGGCAGGAGCGGTCATTGAAATAGGTTTTGAAGGTGGCCATGGTACTTCTGCAGGACTGGCTGATACTTTCGCTGAGCTGGGGTTTGAATCAGGAGCCGATTTAGCTCTTGGATTGGCGACAGTCGGCATAGTAGCCGGCGTTTTATTAGGTACCTTGCTGGTTAATTGGGGACGCTATAAAGGCTTAATTAAAGACCACGAAGTCACCCTTGATAAGAAGAAAAAGCAATCACAGGATTCAGTTCCTGCCTCGTTACTGGAGTCTATGACGTTGCACCTGGCTTTTATAGCACTGGCTATTAGCCTGGGTTGGCTGCTGTTGCAGGGGCTTATTCTGATTGAGTCTTTTACCTGGAACCAGCAGGGCGACGGCCTTGAACTGATGGGCCATATGCCTTTGTTTCCGCTAGCTATGTTGGGCGGAGTACTGATCCAGATGTTGTTAACACGTCTGGGTCGAGGGGATCTACTGGATAGCAAGTTAATCAGTCGTATTTCAGGCACCGCGCTGGATGTGTTAATTGTGGCTGCTATCGCCACTTTGTCATTGGCTACAGTAGCTGAGTATATAGGGCCCTTTCTGATTCTTGCGGTGGCTGGCGTTAGCTGGTGCCTGTTTGGGTTTTTATTGCTGGCGCCCCGTATCTTCCCTCGTGACTGGCTGCCCATGGGGTTAGCTGACTTCGGTCAGAGCATAGGTACGACGGTAGTAGGTCTACTCCTGGTACGGATGGCCGATCCGTTGAATAAAACCGGTACGCTGGAAAGCTTTGGTTATAAACAGTTGTTATTTGAACCTTTTGTCGGAGGGGGAGTGGCAACTGCGATGTCACTGCCCATGATTTATTATTTTGGCGCCTTACCTGTGTTGCTTGTCTGTGCGGCAATTATGTTGTTCTGGCTGTGCGTAGGTTTGTTTGTTTTCGGGCCTGAGAAAGAAACCCAGGAATAGTTGTTTATCAGAGGCCCTGGTAAATTTCTACTACACCATTAATTACAAACTGAACGGCAATAACGCAAAGAATAATACCGAAAACACGGGTGACAATTTCTTTGCCGACTTCCCCCAGATACTTAACCAGAAAATGCGAATACACCATGGCGTAGTAACAGGCACCAGTAGTAAAGAAAATAGACAGAAATACAACCAGCAGGTGCCAGGCAGTGGGCGCTTCACTGGTTAATATCATGACAGTAGCTATAGACCCCGGGCCGCTAATAAAAGGAATTGCCAGTGGGATAACGGAAATGTCATTTGCAATTTTGCCATCAGCGCGCGGCGGTTTATCAGCAGATTCCTCTTCCCCTTCATCTTGTCCTTTACGGATCATGCCCATGGCGATGCCAAATAAAATAAGGCCCCCGGCTATACGAAAGGCTTCAATAGTAATACCAAAGAGAGTAAATATAATACCGCCGAGCAAGGCAAAGGTAACAAAAATTGAAGTTGCTATCAGGGTTGAGCGACGTGCCGTTTCAATTTTAGTTTGCTGTGAGGCTCGCGGGAGCAAAGATACAAAAATAAAAGCGGTAGTTAGCGGATTTACGATCACAAAAAGCGCCATGATGGTAATCAAGAAGTATTCGACGAACCCTGAAACATCCATTTTCTTTAATGGCCTCACTGACGTTTTATTTAGTAGTAGAGTAGCTGTTTCTGGTCGAATAACCAGTAGCTGGTTGGATATTGAAAAACAGGCAAAAAAAAGCCGGTTGGGGGAACCGGCCAAGAAGGAGTATGTTGCGACAATAATTCAATAAAGCATGCTGTACATTTTTCTACGCGACGCGGCGGCCAGTGGATCACCATCCGGTAAATTATTGATAATATCGACTGTGGTTTTGCGTGCCTCGCCAAAGTTCATATCTGTTTTTAGTACCTGAAAGAGTAAATTCAGGGCTTCTTCATGACGTTTAGCCTGGTGATACTGAATGGCCAGCTTTACTTTAAGGTCAAGATCATCGGTGTTTTTCTGTAACTGCTCTTCAAGCGCTCTTATTTCCGGGCTGTCAGCGGCTTCTTCTGCCAGCTTAATCTTGGCAATTATCTGCTGATAGTAGCTGTCCTGATCGGCAATGGTCAGATCCTGTAGCAATGCTTTCGCCTGCTCGGTATGTCCGATGCTGGCAGCCGCATCAGCAAGCAAAAGCCGAGCCTGAGCGGCTTCAGGATTAAGATCATAAGCCTGTTTGGCTTGAGTATAGGCCGTTTCAAAATCCTCAGAAGCCAGCGCGTTACGAGCTGCCTCCAGCGCATCATCTTCCGGGCTGGGCAGATATTTGCTGAGCATTTCGCGAATAGCGGATTCAGGTTGCGCACCAGCCAGGCCATCCACAGGCTGCCCGTCTTTGAATACAACAATAGTAGGCAGGTTGCGCACCCCAAACTGGCTGGCAATGGCCTGTTGCTGTTCGCAGTCAATCTTGGCCAGAACCAGATCATTCGGGTAGTCGCCTGCTATTTTTTCAAGTATGGGAGTTAACTGTTTACAAGGCTCGCACCAGTCCGCCCAAAAGTCGATAAGGATAACTTTTTCTTTGGAGCCTTCAATTAATATCTGCTGGGCATTCTGTTCGTTGATATCAACAATATTCTGAGCTTGCACGGCAACACCTTGATTCAGTGATTGGGTTATATACTGAATAGGTGGGGCCGTAAGTTCTGAGTTCAAGTCCGCTTACATCAGCTTTTTAAGCCATTTTAGTTTTTGACTGGAAAATGGGGGGTAACGCAGAGCGACATCGAGGTGAAAACTGCGTGTCATAACTGGCTTCTCATGACTAAAGGTGCGCAGGCCGAACTCACCGTGATAACGTCCCATGCCGCTGTTGCCGACACCACCGAAAGGCAGTTTGTCGTTCAGCATAAACATCATGGTGTCATTAATACACAGGTTACCTGTACTTATCTGATGCTCTACATCAGCTTGTTCGGCCTTGTCATTAGAAAAGGCGTAACAAGCCAGAGGTTTTTCGCGTTGGCGCACGAAATCAATGCCTTGTTGGAATGAGTCAACACGGATAATAGGCAATAAGGGACCAAAAATTTCTTCCTGCATGATGGCAGAGTCACTGGCAGGGTTATCGACTAACAGCGGTTTTATATAGAGTTCGCTGCGGTCAAAGTCGCTGTCATTAATGAGCGTTTGTCCGTCCATTAGTGTTAATAAACGGCGGAAATGCTGCTCATTAATGATACGGCCGTAATCCTTACTACGTTGTGGGTCGTCTGTATAAAAGTCTTTGATGCTTTGTAATAGTGCATCAACTAATGGCTGGTAAGCTTCTTTTTCCACCAATACGTAGTCAGGGGCAATACAGGTTTGTCCTGCATTCATCCATTTGCCCCAGGCAATGCGCCGGGCGGTAACTTTAATATCACTTTTCTTGCTAACCAGAACCGGGCTTTTTCCGCCGAGCTCCAGAGTCACCGGAGTCAGGTGCTCAGCTGCCGCCCGCATGACTATTTTCCCGACTCGATTGCCGCCGGTATAAAAAATATGGTCAAAAGGCAGCTGTAAAAGTTCGGTCGCCAGACTGGCATCGCCATTAAGTACCGCAACAGCTTCGGGATCCAGGTATTGAGTCAATATCTCGTGCATAATGCGGGCGCTGTTAGCGCTCACTTCTGAAGGTTTTAAAATGGCCGTGTTGCCCGCAGCTATAGCGGCGATTAGCGGACTCAGGCTGAGTTGCATTGGATAGTTCCAGGCTCCCATAATAAGTACGGTGCCTAAAGGCTCCAGCAACAGTTTACTACGTCCTGGTTTGGCAACCGCAGGGGTGCTTACTTTTCGCGGTTTCAGCCAGCGCTTAAGATTTTTGCGGGTATGGCGGACATCTTTCAGCAAAAAGCCGACTTCTGTGTTCCAGGCCTCAGCTTTGCTTTTACCAAGGTCTTTTTTTAATGCCTCAATGATCAGGCTTTCATTTTCAGTCAAAAAGGCTTCAATCGCTTTAAGCTGTTCAATTCGCCAGGATAGAGGACGAGTAATGCCACGCGCAAAACTTGCGCGCAGTTCTTCAAATACCTTCATAAAGCGCCTTGTACCAGGGTTTTAATTTCCAGGTATTCATCAATACCATAATGAGAGCCTTCTCTGCCAATACCCGATTGCTTAAAGCCGCCAAAAGGATGCAGGGCATGTGAGATGGCACCGCTATTTATGCCCACTAAACCAGCCTCTAAAGCTTCGGAAACACGGTGGATGCGATCTGTTGCTGATGCGCAAAAATAGGCAGCGAGGCCAAATTCGGTGTCGTTGGCTAAGTCGATACCTTCATCCTCTGTGTCAAAAGTCTGAACCGCCACCACAGGTGCGAAAATTTCTGTCTTACTTATGCTCATTGCCGGGGTAACAGAGGTCAGTAACTGAGGTTGATAAAAAAGTGCTCCTAGTTGTTTATCTACACCGCCTTCAAGTTCAAATCGAGCGCCGTTGCTGATCGCGTCATCGACCAGGTCACTCGCTTTATCAACAGCATCCTGATTGATTAAAGGGCCGAGATCACTGTCTTTATTCTGGCCTTTGCCAACGACCAATTTCTGCATTGCATTTTTCAGCTTGTGCACAAAAGCTTTTTCTACACTCTGTTGCACCAGCACCCGGTTAGCACTAATACAGGTTTGCCCTGCATTACGGAATTTACAGGCAATAAGTTGTTCCACTGCGATATCCAGGTCAGCATCGTCGAATACGATAAAAGGGGCATTACCACCCAGCTCCAGCGACACTTTTATAATCTGGTCGCTGCATAGTTTCATTAGTTTGCTACCAACAGCAGTTGAGCCCGTGAAAGAAAGTTTGCGTACTGCTTTGTGCGCGCAGACAGTTTCACTGAACATGGACGAATCCTGAGTCGGTACAATGTTAATGACACCGGCGGGAATTCCCGCTTTTTCCGCGAGGACGGCGAGAGCTAACGCAGACAGTGGTGTTAGCGAAGGGGGTTTAATGACCACAGTGCAGCCAGCTGCAAGAGCCGGGGCCACTTTGCGGGTTATCATGGCGGTGGGGAAGTTCCAGGGCGTGATAATTGCAACCACACCAACAGGCTGTTTGATGACCCGGCTTTGCTGGTTATCTTTGATGTTGGGCAGTATATCGCCGCGAATGCGTTTGGCTTCTTCCGCAAACCATTCGATAAAACTGGCACCGTAGGCAATTTCGCCAGCGGCTTCCTGCTCTGGTTTACCTTGTTCCAGGGTCATAATTTCGGCCAGTTCCTGCTGGTGCTGCATAACTAAATCAAACCAGGCTCTTAATTTTTCAGCACGTTGCTCGCAGGTTTGTTTGCGCCAGCTTTTAAAAGCATGCTCAGCCGCTTCTATAGCTGACTCCACCTGAGTTTTATCAGCGCTAGCGACTTCGACAATAGTATTGCCATCGGCCGGGTTTGTTACAGCAAAATGCTGTTGAGCATCCTGCCATTTGCCATTAATATAAAGACCCTGATTGATTAACTCATCGCGCTTGAATTTATTACTCATAAGGTTTACTCCTGAGAAGCTGTAATGCGAATAAGCTGACCATTTTCCTCGTCAGTCAATAAGTACAAAGCCCCTTCGGGGCCAGTGTAGACATAGCGTATGCGTTTATTTAATTCGCTAAAAAGCGTTTCCTGCTCAACTACCCGTGTTCCGGACAGACGCAACCGCTGCACGTTTTTTGCGGCCAGCGCCGACACAAAAAGATCGCCATCCCAGTCTGGAAACTGGTCACCCCGGTAGAGTGTCATACCTGATGGCGCGATTGATGGAGTCCATTCCAGTATAGGATCTGTCATGCCCGGCAGTTCAGTAAAAGGGGTAATGCGGGCATTATTGTAATCGACACCGCCAGTTAACAGAGGCCATCCATAATTGGCTCCGGGGGTTATTAAATTGAGCTCATCGCCGCCTCGTGGACCGTGCTCGTTAGTATACATGCGCTCTTTAAGTTGATCATAAACAATTCCCTGAACATTACGATGGCCATAGGAATAAGTTTCTGGAGCTGCGCGGGATAGCCCTATTAGAGGGTTGTCGTTAGGAACACTGCCATCTAAGTGCAGGCGCACAATACTACCTATATGGTTTTCTGGCTGCTGCGCCTGCTCACGGTAGTCAAAACCGTCTCCTAGCGTAAGTAACAGGGTGTCATCGGGTAAGAATTCAATGCGGCCCCCGTAATGAGAGCTACCCGCGCGGTCGTAGGTAGCACGGAATATTTCTTCACTATCCTGCAGGCGATTATCGGCAAAACGGGCCCGTGACAAACAGGTCGTGTTGGCACGAGCTGTGCCGCAGGCATAACTGAGAAAAATATGCTGGGTCTGGGTAAAATCCGGGCTGAGTCTGATTTCAAATAAACCCGCCTGGCCATCGACCCACATGTCAGGTAATCCCTTAATGGGCTCCTGTTGCAAGTTGCCATCAACATCAATGAGACGCAGTCGGCCTTCTCGCTCTGTGAGTAAAATGTCGCCATCAGGCAAGAAATCCATAGACCATGGAAATTGCAAGCCTTCAGCAACCACTTCAGTCTGATAATAGGCACTAACCGCCGGAGATAACGCCGAAGACAGTGCCGAAAATAATAATAAGCTGAAAGCAACAGCCAGTGCGCTTAGTTTCTTCATGGGGTAACTCCGTTTGAATCCGGATCAGGCTTACTGGTGATAAGCGCGTAAACGGCGGCTCCAATAGCTGCTGCCAGAAGCATGACAGCGGTACCTCCGAGAGTGCGGGTGGCGGCAATGAAGGTGGGCATAGGCGCTAGCATATTAATTAAATGAAAGGTGACCCATAAACCGACAATTGCAGCCAGTACCAGGAGCCAGAAACGATAGTTTGGAAATCTACGAGCAATAAGTTCAGCGATAGCAAAGGCGATGAACAAAGCGCAACTAACAATAAGAAGGTAAAGTGGTGCAAAATTGATCAGGTCATGCAAAGTGTTATCCACACGCATGCTAAACCCTACTGGCGGAGCAATATCGCGCAGTGCAATGAGGTTCAATTGAGTCTGAAAAATTGAGCCCAGCACTGTGGTGACAGCGATAGCTGCCAGAAAAGCCAGGATCACTTTTAATCCGTTATGCATAATAAGTCCTAGTTGCTTTAAGGGGGGCTAACCTAACTCATTAAACTAGCTGAATTTTCCTAACCTCGCCAATCCTTTACGGGGTTCAGTGACCTTTATCAGGGCTTGCTTGCCTGGTCTGAACCCATTAAAGTGAGTGTATTACAGGTACGACCAGAACAGGAATTATCATGAGTCATCCATATCCGCATATCTTCGAGCCTCTTGATTTAGGCTTTACCCGTTTAAAAAACCGAGTTCTGATGGGCTCTATGCACACTGGGCTGGAAGAAGCCAAGGGTGGGTTTGAGAAAATGGCTGCTTTTTATGCTGCTCGTGCCCGGGGTGGCGTAGGTCTGATTGTGACCGGTGGTATTAGCCCAAACTTTCGTGGCCGTCTGACGCCTCATGGTAGCGAGTTAAGTCGCTTTTGGCACGTTAAAAAGCATCGGATTGTAACGGATGCGGTGCACCGGGAGGAGGGCAAGATTTGCCTGCAAATCCTGCATGCAGGGCGTTATGCTTTTCACCCTTTTAGTTTGGCACCCAGTGCTATTAAGGCACCTATTACCCCGTTTAAACCCAGACAAATGAGTGAGCGGCAGATTCAGAATACCATCCAACATTATGCGCGGGCGGCGCGACTGGCGAAAGAAGCCGGTTATGATGGCGTCGAAATTATGGGTTCTGAAGGCTATCTGATTAATCAGTTCCTTTGTGAACGCACTAATAAGCGTACTGACAAATGGGGTGGCAGCTTTGAAAAACGGATGCAATTGCCTCTCGAAATCATTAAAGCGGTACGTGAAGCTGCCGGTGAGGAATTCATTCTTATCTATCGTTTGTCGATGCTGGACCTGGTTGAAGATGGCCACAAACTGGAAGAAGTCATTCAGTTAGGCAAAGCGGCAGAGCAGGCGGGCGCGACCATTATCAATACAGGTATTGGCTGGCACGAAGCAAGAGTACCTACCATAGTGACGTCAGTACCCCGAGGGGCGTTTAGCTGGATAACGGCGCGGCTGAAACAGGAGTTACAGGTGCCAGTGGTTGCCTGTAACCGCATTAACACCCCTGAAATAGCGGAGAAAATTCTTGCTGACGGCGAAGCTGATATGATTTCTATGGCTCGTCCGCTGCTGGCTGATCCTGATTTTGTCAATAAAGCTGAGCAGGGTGCGCCGGAACGTATTAATACCTGTATTGCCTGTAATCAGGCCTGTCTGGATCATGTGTTTAAGAACCAAAGAGCCACTTGCCTGGTGAATCCGCTGGCCTGTTACGAGACAGAACTGGTTATGCGTAAGGTCGACAGCGCAAAGCGCATTGCCGTGGTTGGCGCTGGCCCAGCAGGTATGGCTTTTGCCTGCTATGCAGCGGAACGGGGACATGAAGTGCATTTATTTGATCAGTCAGAGGTTATTGGCGGTCAGTTTAATTACGCCAAACAAATTCCCGGCAAAGAAGAATTTTACGAAACCATTCGTTATTTTGAACATCGCCTGCGTGAAACCGGTGTTGCTTTGCATTTAGGACAGTCGCAAAGTGCCGCAGGTTTGCAGAAAGGGCGTTTTGACGAGGTCGTATTGGCGACTGGCGTGAAGCCGCGGGATCTTGATATCCCGGGCGTTGATCTGCCGCATGTCATGAGTTATCTGGATGTATTGCGTGACCATAAAGAAGTGGGTCAGCGAGTGGCGGTGATCGGCGCCGGGGGCATAGGTTTTGACGTTTCTGAGTACATCACCACCACGGAATCGCCTTCGTTAGATCCTGATGAGTGGCATAAAATCTGGGGCATTGATAAGCAATATAATAACCGCGGAGCTTTACTGGAACAGCGCCTGGCTGAACCTAACCCACGTCAGGTTTACCTGATGCAACGCAAGGAAAGCAAAGTCGGTAAAGGTTTGGGTAAGACCTCGGGCTGGGTGCACCGCACAACATTGCGCAATAAAGGCGTGAAAATGCTGAATGCCGTTACTTATCACCGGATTGTGCCTGAGGGTATTGAAATTGAGCGGGACGGTGAGAAACAGTTACTAGCTGTAGACAATGTTATTGTTTGTGCCGGACAACTGCCACTGCGCCCTTTACAGAGCGAATTACAGTCAATGGGTATCAGCACCCACGTAATTGGTGGTGCTGACGTAGCTGCGGAACTCGATGCTAAGCGGGCTATTCGTCAGGGCGCTGAGCTGGCTGCTATAATTTAGCCAGGACTTTTGATCTGATCAGTCGTTACTGCGTATGCGTTAGTAAGGTACTTGAAAGCTAAAATAGATGAGGAAGCAGATGGCAGATAAACAGAAGCATGCACCTGAAGTATTGAAAGATGCACAAAGTCGGTTAGAAGACATTTACGAGCGGCTGGATGTTTCTGATGATGCACGTCATCGCCTGGCGTTTCCGCATCGCCTGGCTCAGTTTTCGATACCTGTGCGCATGGACAATGGCTCTCTGCGTGTGTTTCAGGGCTGGCGAGTACAATATGATGTCACGCGCGGCCCGGCCAAGGGAGGCATCCGCTTTCATCCTGGCGTAAATGCTGATGAAGTGACCGCACTGAGTTTCTGGATGGCAATTAAGTGTGCTGCGGTAGATTTACCTTATGGCGGCGGTAAAGGCGGTGTGCAGTGCAACCCTAAAGAATTATCGCGTATGGAGCTGGAGCGCTTGTCCCGTGGCTATATGCGCGAAGTGTATGACATCGTGGGTCCGGACATTGATATTCCGGCACCGGATGTGAATACCAATAGCACCGTTATGGGCTGGATGGCCGATGAATACTCGCTAATAGCACGTTGTCAGTGTCCGGGCGTTATCACGGGTAAACCTGTTGGCCTGGGAGGTTCTCAGGGACGGGTTGAGGCGACTGGTGAGGGCGCACTGCAAGTGCTTAATATCTGGGCACAGCGCAATGATAAAACCCCAAAAAATATGACAGTGGCGGTGCAGGGCTTTGGTAATGCTGGTTATCACTTTGCCCGAGCGGCTGCACGTGAGGGTTATAAGGTCGTTGCGGTATCTGACTCTAAGGGGGCCGTGTATGCAAAGGAAGGCCTTGATGTGGAGGCGGTTTATCAGCATAAGAATGAAACCCGTGAATTGAAAGGCATCATTTATTGTGAAGATTCAGTCGGCGATGAAGAAGTGGGTAAACGCATTGATAACGCGGACCTTCTCGCTTTGGATGTTGATGTGCTGGCGCTGGCTGCACTGGAGAATGCCATTACTGACGAGAATGCCAGGGCGGTTAAAGCTCAGGTCATACTGGAAATCGCCAACGGACCTGTGACCGCTGCTGCTGATGACATACTTGAAGAGCAACAAATTACAATACTGCCTGATGTGCTGGCGAATACCGGGGGTGTTATTGTCAGTTATTTTGAGTGGATTCAAAATCGCACGGGGGACTACTGGAAAGCTGAGAAAGTCGGTCAGCGTATGCAGGAGCGCATAAGTGAGCAGGCTGATCTTATTTTTGCGCTGGCAGAAGAACAAAAGGTAAGTCCGCGCACGGCGACTTACATGCAGGGCATTAAACGCATTACTGAAGCTATGGACCATCGCGGATCACAACGCTTCTTTACGGGTGACTAGCCACTGTTAAACTTTGTTAAAGGCGTCGGTAGGTAACTGTCCGGCGCTTGTTATTTTGTACGATCCGGTTAGCATAACCTTTTTCTGATTTTGAAAGGATGCACGGATGACTCCTCGTTCACTTTTATATATACCTGTTTTATGCATAGTCGCTGCCTGCTCTGCTGAGCAACCACAAGTATTGCACTTCCAGCCAGATAACGAAGAAGAGCGTCGCTACCAATTTGTTTCTACCAGCCATATATCGAGTCGCGATGCTCATGATGGGGAACATAGTGAACGTATTCAACACACTGAATTTAAAACCTACCGGGTAAGCCAACGCGATGCGGATTCCGTTCAGCTCAACGTGCAACCGGACTATCTGCATGCGCAAGCTGACTCAGGCGTTGCCTTTGGCAGTGTGCTGGGAGCTACCACCGAAGCAGACAGGGTTCAGCTGGGCACTTTGGCGCAAGGTCGGGACATTGAGATTAGCTTTGCAGAGGGTCGTTTGTTGCACGCTTCGCCGGAGGCTTATACCCGAGCACGGCTGCTTTTAACGGGGACTTTGAATCAGATTCAGGAAGTATTGGCGCAGCCTGGGCTGGTTAGCGGCATGGCGCTGGAAGCGGGTGCTTCCCGCACTATCAAAGAGAACCGGCCTGAAGGTGTTCCTGGTTTCAGTTTAACTTTGGGAGAAGTGCGTCAGCATGATGCCAGTTTTACTATTGAAGGCGATACTGACTCTGGGCAAGTTTATGGTCGCATGTGGATAGATCGTGAAACCGGCTGGCTGAATCGTGCCGGTGTGGTGCTAATTAGCAGCTTTCGTGACGACGGTTACCAAGGTGAAATACGCACTATTGCCTCGATAACCCAGGCGGAATGGCCTTATGCGGAACTTATGGAACATAGTTTAACCGATGTTCCTATCGACTTTTCACCTCAGGCTGAGGATCTTGACCATCTTGTGACTGCGACTGAAGAGAGCATATTTGCTGAGTCGCAGGGCACTTTGCAACTTAATGGCGATCGTTTTACGCTGACGTATTCGCATCCTCTGGAGGAGGCGGACGAAGCGGGACAGTTTAGCTTTACTCAGATGCAGGCTTTTGATGAACAGGGCGAGCTGCTGGATCTGGAGTTACAGGCACTGCGTCCGTATAGCTATCATGATGGTGACCAGGTGCTTACCATCGGAGAGGTTTTTCCGCTTGGCTGGGAAAACATTCAGGCTAATCTGGACCAGGTGCATAGCATTGAAGCTGAAGTTCAGTGGTTCCCTCAGGAACTGCAATTGATACCTATCGACGTGCCTCAGCAGGGTAGCAGCGAGCTTGAGCATGGCAATGCGCGGGCACGACTGCAGGCGACAGAGAATCCCCGTGAATTTGATCTTTATCTGTATCCTACTCAGCATAAGCTGTTTGGTTATCAGGTGTATGGCGCTGAGAGCGGGGTAATGCATGCGCTGGGTTTTGAAGGTGGCCCGGACTGGCTGAATGAGCGGGAACGGGAGGTGCTCAATGTACTTGAGCATGGCGAGTTCCCGACTCATCTTAGCCTGCAGTTTCGCAATGAGGTGCCGCAGCAGCTGCGGCTAGTGGCCTTTAGCATTGAGCAGGAAGCAAAGGCCCAGCAGAAGGTGCGTTTTGCCGTCGATTAACCGGTGTTTTCAAGAGCGGCTTCAATTTCCTTAAGGCTATCGGGATCATCGATAGTGGACGGCACCTGATAGTCTTCCCCATCAACGATACTGCGCACTATTTTGCGCAGTATTTTTCCGGAGCGGGTTTTAGGCAGGCGTTTGACCGGCACGGCAATTTTGAAGCAGGCCAGTGCGCCTATGTGTTCGCGCACTAAGGCAACCAGCTCTTGCTGCAATTGTTCTGCACTCATATCAATACCATTTTTCATAATCACCAGACCCACGGGCTGCTGACCTTTGAGTGAGTCCTGTTTAGCGACAACGCAGCATTCAGCAACCGCTGGGTGACTGGCAACCACTTCTTCCATTTCCCCGGTAGACAGGCGATGTCCGGCGACATTGATGACATCATCGGTGCGCCCCATGATAAATATATAACCGTCCTCATCTTTATAACCGCCATCACCACTGGCATAAAAACCAGGGAACTGACGCAGGTAACCGCTTTGATAACGCGCCGGATTATTCCAGATAGTGGTCAGGCATCCCGGAGGCAAAGGCAGTTTTATCGCAATATTTCCCTGCTCACCGTTTTTCACTGGGCCGCCGCTGTCGTCCAGAACCTGAATATCATACCCAGGTACTGGCACCGTGGCTGAGCCAGGTTTAACCGGAAGGCGTTCGATGCCGGTCAGATTGGCTGCAATTGGCCAGCCGCTTTCAGTCTGCCACCAATGGTCAATGACCGGACGTTTCAGTTTATCGCTGGCCCATTGATAGGTGGGAGGGTCCAGACGTTCGCCGGCCATGAACAGCGTTTCCAGTACTGATAAGTCGTATTGCTCCAGCAGGGCTGCTTCCGGATCTTCTTTACGTATAGCCCGAAAAGCCGTTGGAGCTGCAAAGATAGCTTTGACTTTGTAATCCTGGCAGACCCGCCAGAAAGCCCCGGCGTCCGGAGTGAAAACAGGTTTACCTTCATAAAGCACAGTGCTGCAACCCGCTAGCAAGGGTCCGTAGACTATATAAGAATGGCCGACTACCCAGCCAACATCGGAGGCGGTGAAAATGACATCGCCAGCGTGGCAGTTATAAATAGCCGACATGCTGTAATGCAGGGCGACGGCATAACCACCAGTATCGCGCACCACGCCCTTGGGTTTTCCGGTGGTACCGGATGTGTAGAGAATATAGAGCGGATCAGCGCTGTTAACAGGCACAGGGTCGGCGTCAGTGGCATGCTGCATGGCGCTGTCCCAGTCCAGATCGCGACCAGGTTGCAATTGTGCTTCAACCTGCAGTTCAGGCGCTACCTGGCGCTGGTATATAATGCTGCACTCAGGCTTGTGACTGGCTTTTTGCAGTGCTTTATCAAGCAAGGGTTTATAAGGAATTAAACGTGTAACTTCAATGCCATGGGACGCGGAGATGATCACTTTAGGCTTGGCATCGTCAATGCGAATGGCCAGTTCGTGGGCGGCGAAACCACCAAATACAATGGAATGTATAGCCCCCAGACGGGCAACAGCGAGCATAGCTATCGCCGCCTGGGGGATCATCGGCATGTAGATAACGACGGTGTCGCCTTTTTGCACGCCCTGTTTTTTTAATACCCCCGCAAAGCGGGCGACCTGGTCTTTAAGTTCAGCATAGCTGTAGGCCTGTTTCACTCCGGTAACAGGAGAGTCATAAAAAATAGCGGTCTGCTCGCCACGGCCTTGTTCGACATGAAAATCCAGAGCCAGGTAACTGATATTGAGCTGACCGTCAGCAAACCAGTCAGGCGCAGTTTCATCGCTGCTTACTATCTGTTGCGGAAACTTATACCAGGCCAACTGGGAAGCCTGTTCCTGCCAGAATTGTTGAGGGTGGTGCAATGCCTGCTGGTAGTGGTCGTGGTAGTTCATACCAGGCTCCTGTTATCTGTTTATACAATCAATAACTGTAGCGAACCTGGTAAGTGAATAAACTTAGACTTAAGGCTAACAGCCTATGTTTTCAGTTGATCCAGATCAGCTTTGTGGTGGTTGAGTCTGCACAAAGGCGTCTTGCTGTTGTGCCAGGCTAAGCCAGTCCTGCAGTGCTGGGTAGGCGTTGAAATCAAGACGCTTGCGATACTCCGCCCACTCAATAAAACAAGCAAGACGAATACCCGCGTCATCCCAACTGAGTCCTTTTGCAGCCCGTTCCTGTAATGCTGCCAGGCAGCTTTCAATACGGTTAGCCTGGCGTTCTAAATAGGGATTGTTGGCGATATCAATGCCGCTGTTTTCTAATAAAAACAGATTGATAGTACTGTCCAGAGCTGCGTTGACCAGGCAGAAAAGATCAAAAGACTCAGCGGTGGCACAGAATTCTTCGCCTGCCTGCTGGCGCAGGTATTTGATGATGCTTGCTGAGTCGTGTAAGTGAGTGCTTCCATCATGCAGGTAAGGGACCTTCTGAGTCGGTGATCCTGCAGCACTTTGCGTATAGTCAGTTTGCATGAACTCAAACGGTGTCTGAGTTTCAAGCAGCACGATACGGCAATGTCTGACAAAGGGAGAGGTATAACTTCCGAAAAGCTGCATCATGTCTCCTGGTATGGGCTAATTGAATGAATCCTAATCATGCCACTGAACAGTGCCTTGCGAAAGCATATTTGCCTGTTTAAAAAGTAGCCACCTATACTGCGAGGTAAATAACAGAAAGGAGCGAGAGCAAACATGGCGTTGCACCCAAGACACCACCCTATTATCTATGTACGTGGCTTTGCAATGACGGAAGGCGCCCGGGAAAGCACAGTGGATACTCCGTATATGGGGTTCAATCAGGGCTCGACTCGGGTTCGTCAGCAATATGACCGGTCTTTTGAACATTATATTTTTGAATCACCGCTCATTCGGCTGATGAAAGAGTATGGCTATCAGGATGTGTATGCTGAAGGCATGAATCTGGCTGAGCCTTTGGATGAAGACGCGCCTTTTCAGCGTTTACCACAAAAAAGCCTGATCATTCATCGCTATTATGAAAGCGAAGAAGAGGCTGTCAGTCAGAAACCATCCATAGTGGAAGCGGCGCAGCGCCTGTCTAAACTGATTAATCGGGTGCGGTTGCAGGTTTGTGGTGACGATACTCAGGCCCAACAGGACTTTAAGCTGTACCTGGTAGCCCATTCTATGGGCGGTCTTATTTGCCGTTGTTTGTTGCAAAATGATGAAGCCGATCCTTATGAGTCAGCGAAATCAGTAGATAAGGTCTTTACCTACGGTACTCCACATAATGGCATTGAACTTATGGGAATGAACGTACCTCGTTTTTTGGGTATTGGCGATGCGAATAACTTCAATCGCGACCGCATCGCAAACTATCTGAAAATCAAACCTGTGGAGGGTCGGGTCGATCACTTAAACGGACGTTTTCCTCCTGAGCGTTTTTGTTGCCTGGTGGGTACCAATCCGCGAGATTATAACCTGACCCGGGTGCTGGCCGGTAAAGCCAGCGATGGCCTGGTGACCATAGATAATGCAGCGATCCGTGACGCACCTCGCGTATATGCTTATTTAAGTCATAGCGGGCCTCAGGGCATGGTTAATTCACGGGAGGGGTATGACAACCTGGTGCGTTTCCTGTTTGGCGACTACAAAATGCTGATCTGGATGCGCCCGCAGCAATTGCCGTTACCACCTGAGTTTAGAAAAAGGCATGAAGCAGGACGCAAAGTGCGGGGCTCTTATTTATTTCAGTGTTGCATAAAACCGCGTGGCGACGACCCTGTGCCTTTAAGTGAACGTTCAATTGACCACTCCTCAGCGGTATTTCGTAGCTTTGATGAGTTACTAAAGCCGCAGAAAGTAGGCTTAAGCAAGCCTCATTCCCCCATTCTGGCCAGCGTATTCCTTGATTCTAAGCGTATTGAAGTAGGTAAAACTATGCTGCTGTCTGCGGATATTGTAGTGCGCAGTACTGATTTTCGTATTGATGGGCGTCGTATCAGCCGACGTCAGTTACCGGATGAAAACCTGTTTCGCGAAACCCTGAGCATTAAAGTCACGCTGAATAAGCAGGGCTGGGTTATCCGTTCGATCACAGCAGATGACAACTGGGGCAGTGGTCGTGGGCAGCCGTTGTTAAAAGATGAGCAGGGGGAATATATTCAGCTAAGTAACCGAAAAGGTTTTCAGGCGCGCTTGTATGTCGACATGCAACGCTGGCAATAAAGCTACTCTGCCGTTGAACCCTTATCAATTGTTAACTTTTTTCAATATCCGCGCAGGGTGCTTGCGTTTAACGATAAAATCCGTATAGTTGCGCTTCCTCAAGGAAATGCCTGCTGTGAATTGCCGGTTACCCTTGAAATAGTCATGGGGTGACTACGCCTATCCAGTTGGCTTGCCGCAGAATCTGTTTTGCGCGATTCAAGCTCCAACCTTAAGTGCCGGGCGATGCCCTTATAATCGTGAGACTGTAGCGGAGTTGTCATTTGCTACAGCGTAAAATAGTGTGAAAAATTATATGTCTGAATTTACTACTTTCTCTGCTCTTGAGTTACCTGAGCCGATCCTGCGTGCCATTCTTGAAATGGGTTTCGAAACACCTACTCCTATCCAGCAACGTGCGATTCCGCCATTGTTGGCCGGTAAAAATGTACTAGGTGAAGCACAGACGGGTACCGGTAAAACCGCTGCCTTTGGTCTGCCTGCGCTGGTTAATATCGACGTTACGGTAAAAGGCGCGCAACTTCTGGTTGTAGCACCTACCCGTGAACTTGCCATTCAGGTGGCTGAGTCTATCGAGCAGATGGGCAAATTTATGCGTGGCCTTACAGTGGCTACCGTTTACGGTGGTTCTGCTTATGGACCGCAGATTAAAACGTTAAAAGACGGCGCTCAAATCGTGGTCGGTACTCCGGGCCGCCTGATGGATTTGATCCGCAAGAAGCATCTTAATCTGAGCAAGCTTAAAATGAGCGTGCTGGATGAAGCTGATGAAATGCTGAACATGGGTTTTGTGGAAGATATTGAGTGGATCATGGAGCAGATCCCAGCGACTGCACAGCGCACTTTGTTCTCGGCAACTATGCCTCCGCAAATTCGCAAAATAGCGCAAAAATTCCTGTCTGATTCTGTCCAGGTACAGATTGAGAAGACTCAGGAACATAAAGCGAATATTACCCAGAAAGCCTGGAAAGTGACGGTGATTAATAAAAACACCGCGCTGGAGCGCATTCTGGAAACCACAGATTACAATCTGGCACTGATTTTTGTGCGTACTCGTCAGGATACTATTACCCTGGCAGAGCACCTGCAAAACAAAGGCTTTAAAGCCGCAGGCCTGAACGGCGACATGAACCAGGCACAACGGGAAACTACGGTTGCTCAGTTGAAAGCCGGTACTGTGCGGGTTCTGGTAGCTACTGACGTTGTAGCTCGTGGTCTGGATGTGTCAGGTATCAGTCACGTCATTAACTACGATCTGCCGAATGACGCAGAGTCTTATGTGCATCGTATTGGCCGTACCGGCCGTGCGGGTCGCTCTGGTGAGGCAATTTTGTTTGCCCGTCCACGTGAAATGCATTTGCTGCGTCGTTATGAGCGCGAAACCAAAGGCACCATCGAAATGATGGAAGTACCTACGGCTCGTGAAATGACTGCGCATCGTTTAGAAGCCTGTCAGAATCGTCTGGCGGAACTGGTTGAGAAGCAGGATCTGAGCACTATGCGTGAACTGGTTGAGCAAATGGCCGGTGAAGCTAAAGTGGATATGGTTGATATGGCGGCGGCCCTGTTGTTTGAACAACAGCAGACACGTCCGTTGTTTGTCCGTGATGATCCTAAACCACGTCGCGAAGCTCGTGAGCCTCGTGGCCGTGATGAGCGCGGTGCGCCTAAATCGCGTAACCCACGTTTTGACAAGGGTGATCGTGGCGACCGTAAAGGACGTCCGGCGGTTGCAGCTCGTGGACCTAAGTCACGTGACATGAACATTGAGTTTGAAACTTACCGTCTGAGCGTGGGTAAAGACCACGGTGCGCGTCCTGGTGATATCGTCGGCGCTATTGCCAACGAAGGCAACATGGATAGCCGCATGATTGGTAATATCAAACTGCATGGCGAACACAGCTTTGTTGAGCTGCCTAAAGGTTTACCTGCAGGCATCGTAGAGAAGTTGCAACGTGCACGCATACGTCAGCAGCCTTCAGGTATGACTAAAGTCTGAAGCTTGTTGCAAGCAATATAAATAAAAAACCGCCTTTTGAAGGCGGTTTTTTTTATGTCTTAATGGCGGGTTTCTATCATAGCGTCAATGTCGAAGCCCCAGCTGCTGGCCTTAGCCAGGGTCTGGTCTATCAACCAACGCGGGGCATTAGGGCTACGCGCCAGTAGCCAGAAGTAATCATGATCGTTGCTGATAACAATGGCGTATTCATAGTCTTCGCCCAGTTCAACTACATTGTAGCCACCGCTGAAAGGCCACTGAAACTGCACGGTAAAACTACCCGGCATATCTTCTACCGGACTGGCTTTACCCACGGCAGTGCTCCACTGACCTTTCTCCCGGTTGTAGCCGCGATTGGTGACTTCAAAAGTGCCGTCTTCATTTAAGCGGTATTCGGCGGTGACCTGATGCAAACCTTCCTGAAAAGAATTCGGCAGGCGCAGGATTTCATACCAGGTGCCCATATACGCCTCTGCATCCAGATTAGTTACCGTATCGGTAACCGGAGTGGGCTGAGGTGCACAGCCTGCAATAAGTAAAGAGGTGGCAAGAGCCAGACAGGTTTTAAATAAACGCATAGGTGGGTTCTCTGTAATTGTTGTTGGTTGAGGATCCGGTACAAAGGCAAAATTTTCAAGTCTGTTTTATCTGTCTTTCAACTCTTAAGACCTGAGCTTATCTGCCGATAAGACTATAGGTGATATATATTTTAAGGGACAGAGCATGAAAAACAGTCTGCTTGTAGTTGTGGGATTAATAATAGCAGTATCAGGGCTTTATGCTGGCAAAGTAACCGCTGAAAGCTCCTACTGGGGAACTCCAAAAGCAAAAGAAAACTTTGCCTGGGGTTCGCATCGTATGGTGCTGGACGATTATGCTCAGACCATGGCGCTGCAATTGGTAGAACAGTTGCAGGACTTTTCTTTTCAAGGCCAGGTGGCCGTCGCTACGCTGGTTCCCCTGCATGGCAATATAGAACAGAAAAACTGGTATGGCGAGCAATACGCGCAGGCGATGAATCAGCACCTGGCGCGTTTTTCGGTACCGGTGACTGAAAATAAACTGGCCAATTATCTGAAATTCACAGAGCAGGGCGAAACCGCTTTAACCCGTGACTTTCATAAAATAAGTCAGCGTGCTGGTGTGCAGTATGTGATTGTCAGTCAATGGATAGCCCGTGATCACGGCATGCAGATTACCAGTCGTTTAGTACGCAGTGAAGATAAACGTGTATTAGCCAGTGCAAGTCAGCTGCTACCTGCGGTAGTATTAGAGCGTTCTTACCCTACAACAGCAGCACCTTGAGAAAATATGCGATTAGATAAGTTTGTATGTGCGGCAACAGGTTTAAGCCGTAAAGAGGCACGCCGGGTTATTCGTGCCGGAGATGTAGAAGTTGATGGCCGCGTGGTAAAAAAAGCGGCAGATACCGTTAGCGACGAGCAGGTTATTAGTTGGTTAAGTAAGCCTTTAGAATTGATAGGCCTGCGTTATCTGATGTTCAATAAACCAGCAGACTGCGTCTGCGCCACTTTTGATGACTTGCATACCACGGTATTTAGTTTTATCGATGAGCCTAAGCAGCAGGATTTGCATACGGTCGGACGACTGGACGCGGATACTACAGGTTTATTGCTTATTACCGATGATGGCAAATGGTCTCATCGTATTACAGCACCGAAGAGTGAATGCGCCAAGACGTATCGTGCGCAACTGGCTGAAGCGGTGACTGACGAAGCGGCCGCGCGTCTTCGTCGTGGCATCCTGTTACGCAATGAGGATGTGGCAACTAAACCAGCAGATCTTGAAATCATTACGCCCACCGATGTGCGGCTAACCATTTATGAAGGCCGTTATCATCAGGTTAAGCGCATGTTTGCAGCTACTGGCAATAAAGTGCTGGCTTTGCATCGCGAGCAGGTGGGGGGACTTAGCCTGGATCCGCAACTGGAAGCTGGCGAATATCGGGCTTTGACCAAAGCCGAAGTGGCATTGTTTTAACCTGCTGTAACAGCAGGGCATCTCATTGGGCTTGTTGTTTGTTATCTGAACGCGTTTAATAACACGCGAATATAATAAACAACACGAGAAGCTAACCATGAAAAAAATTCTATTAAGCGTGGCGGCTGTGTTTCTAGCGCAGTCGTTTATGCTATCGGCTACAGCTAACGACGACCACCGGCGCACACTTCAGGCTGAGTCTGTCAACGTGACAGAACATCGGGCGCGCATTAATGGTGAACGGGTTAGTTATAAAGTACATGCTGGATTTCTGCCAGTGTGGGATGACGAAGGCCATCCTACGGCTACCTTGCAATATACCTATTATGAACGTCAGGGTGTGAGCGACCAGGAAAAACGTCCGTTGATGATGTCTTTCAATGGTGGGCCTGGTTCAGCGTCGGTATGGATGCATATCGCTTATACCGGACCTAAATCATTGCGTGTAGATGATGAAGGTTTCCCAATTCAGCCTTATGGCGTCAAAGAAAATCCGTATTCGGTGTTGGATAAAACGGATATTGTATTCGTGAATCCGGTGAATACCGGATATTCCCGTGTGCTGCCAGGTCCTGACGGCAAAATGCCGTCACGCAGTGAGCAACAAGAGATGTTCTTTGGTGTTAATGCGGACATTCAGTATCTGGCCGACTGGATTAATACCTTTGTGACTCGTTATGAGCGCTGGCGCTCACCTAAGTACCTGATTGGTGAAAGTTACGGAACTACACGTGTGGCTGGGCTGGCGCTTGAGCTGCAAAACCGTCAGTGGATGTACCTCAATGGTGTTGTGCTGGTATCGCCAACTGATATCGGCATAGATCGCGATGGTCCGGTGAAAGCCGCCAACCGCCTGCCTTATTTTGCCGCAACCGCCTGGTATCATGGCCAGTTAGATGACGATCTGCAGTCGGGTGACCTCTATGACCTGCTACCTAAGGTTGAAGAGTTTACTATTAACACCTACTTACCGGCACTGGCTAAAGGCGCCTGGATCGATGAAGAAGAAAAGCAGGAGATAGCCAGCCAGGTAGCGCGTTATTCAGGTTTGTCTGAAGAAGTAGTATTGCGCAGCAACCTGGATATCGACACCGCTTTCTTCTGGAAAGAATTACTTCGCCATGAAGGTCATACGGTAGGTCGCCTGGATTCCCGTTATAAGGGATTGGATCGTGATGATGTGGGAGAACGCCCGGACTTTAATTCTGAGCTGACATCCTGGCTGCATTCCTTTACGCCAGCTATCAACTACTACCTGCGTGAAGAGTTAGGGGTTAAAACGGACCTTAAATACAATATGTTTGGTCCGGTGCATCCCTGGGACAGAAGTGGTAATAACACCGGCGAAAACCTGCGTCAGGCGATGGCCCAGAACCCTTACCTGCAGGTATTAGTGCAGTCTGGTTATTATGACGGCGCCACTAACTACTTTGATGCCAAGTATACCAAGTGGCAGATCGACCCGAGCGGAAAAATGAAAGATCGTCTGTTCTTTGAAGGCTATCGCAGTGGGCACATGATGTACCTCAGACGCGAAGATCTGGAACTTTCCAATCAACACTTGCGCGAGTTCATTAATAATTCGATTCCACAGGAAGGTGAGGCAGCTAAGTACTGAGTGATCTGTAAATAAGCAGTTGTTTTACCGTCAAAAAGCCCGCATCAAATGCGGGCTTTTTGGTTTTATGTACTACCCTTCAGAATAAGCAGTAAAAATACAGCTATAGAGTGCGAGGTAATAATTATGAATTGGATGGGTGGAGGTTACGGCGGTTTACTGGGCCTTATTGTTTTGATTCTGAATATTTACGCTATAGTCAAAACGATTCAAAGCTCAGCTTCAACTGGCGTTAAAGTATTATGGGTAGTTGTGGTTATTTTATTACCTATAGTCGGCTTTATTTTATGGTTGTTACTTGGTCCTAAGGGCGGCGCCAGGTCCATTTAAGCGGGGCTGGACAAATGTTGTAAAGGCCTCCCACTATGGAGGCCTTTTTTATTAACCCGCTTTAGCAAATTTTGGGTAATGGGCTGCCGCCACATCCGGGTGTGAACGTAAACGCCCTTTAAGCACGTTGTCCCCTACTTGATAAAATAAAGGATTCTCCGGATCGCTGGCTGGACCTAAGGCTTCTTCACGTAGAGCTTCAGGAAGCTCCAGTAGCGGTACATTGGTATTCAGTTGAGCTGCCATAAAGAAAGCACAGGAAAAACGCTCTGTAGCCGTTTGCGGGCTGACAACCCGGTGATAGGTAGCACGGAGGTAGCCATTGGAGGCCAACTCCAGCAGTTCACCGATATTGACCACAAAAGCGCCTTCAATAGGTGCTGCCGAGACCCAGCCTTTGTCATCAGTCAGAACTTCCAGACCGGACTGATCGTCCTGGGCCACTATGGTCAGGTATCCGGGGTCTTTATGGGCACCCACACCTTGCCGCCGAACCGCGTCACCGCTACCAGGATAACGAATGAGTTTCATATGTGTATAAGGCGCATCGGCGATTGTCGCGTCAAAGATATCTTCAGGCTGTTGCAGTACGTCAGCAAAAGCTCGCAGTAGGGTAACGCTGACTTCGCTCAGGTTTTCCTGCCATTCCAGCAAGGCGCTGCGCATTGATGGCATAGCTGCGGGCCATTGGTTAGGGCCAATTAATTTCCACCAGGCCGAGTCGTCGCAGGCCAGATCCACAGCAGGTTCTTCACGCATGATATCAAACTGCTCACGTAAATCTGGTTTGCCCTGAGTCAGCTCGCCCTGCAGTTTGGTGTAACCGCGAAAATGCGCAGAATTGCGCATTTGTATACTGAGTTTCTCGTGCTCGGGCAGAGCAAAAAACTGCTGCGACAGTTGCAGGATGTCTTGCTGTCGGGTGGCCAGGCCGTGGCCAGTGAGATAGAAGAAACCAATCGTACGTGCGGCTTCTGCCAGTTCTTTAAGAAACTTCTGTTTTGCTTCGCCACCAGCCAGTAGCTGTGATAAATCCAGAACCGGAAGTGCTGCATTGTTCTTGATCATGATAACTCCAAAGGCTTTAGTGATGCAGGCAGTATATGCTTAATTAAGCAGTACAATAAAAAATGAATAACGATTTGATATATCAAAAGGAAATATCAGGGCGTCTGGATGTCTAAATTGCCGGTAGGGCAGGTTCCACCTGCCGTGCGATGTCTGTTCTGTCACCGGTGGTTGCTGGTTATGGGTAATAACAGGAAGGGCTGGACGGCAGGCTGAGCCTGCCCTACGGTGGAATTGGTAGGGCAGGTTCCACCTGCCGTGCGATGTCTGGTCTGTCACCGGTGGTTGCTGGTTATGGGTAGTAACCGGAAGGGCTGGACGGCAGGCTGAGCCTGCCCTACGGTGGAATTGGTAGGGCAGGTTCCACCTGCCGTGCGATGTCTGTTCTGTCACCGGTGGTTGCTGGTTATGGGTAGTAACCGGAAGGGCTGGACGGCAGGCTGAGCCTGCCCTACGGTGGAATTTGAGGTAGGGCAGGTTTTACCTGCCGTTGGATATACGGGATGACGCTGGGGCACAAAAAAGAAAACCCGGCAGAAGGCGGGTTTCTCATTTAATAATGGTGCCCGGAGGCGGACAAAACCGTCGGGAACGGTTTTGAACAACGCGACAGCGTTGGCCCGCAGGGTGAAATGCATGGATGCATTTCATAATCGAAGATGACGTCGAGGGCACAAAAAGAAAACCCGCCAAAAGGCGGGTTTCTCATTTAATAATGGTGCCCGGAGGCGGAATCGAACCACCGACACGAGGATTTTCAATCCTCTGCTCTACCGACTGAGCTATCCGGGCATGCTTTAAAAGCGAGGCGGTATTAGACGTTTTTTACCGCCTGCTGTCAAGGGCTTGTCGCTAACTTACTCGCGAATCTGGCCAGTGCCGGTTACCACAAATTTCTCGGTGGTAAGGGACTGTAGTCCCATAGGGCCATAGGCATGCAGTTTACTGGTAGAAATACCGATTTCAGCACCTAAACCTAACTGACCGCCATCCGAGAAACGTGACGACGTGTTCCACATAGTGACCGCGGAATCTACATCGCGAATGAAGCGCCGTGCGGTTTCTTCGTTTTCAGTAATGATCACATCGGTATGACCGCTGGCGAACTCTTCGATATGCTCAATGGCATGATCGTAGTTACGCACTTCACGAACGGCAATTTCAAGGGCCAGGTATTCTTCACCAAAATCCGTATCTGCAATCAACTGAGCACCTTCAAAATGCTTGATTGAGTTACGGCAGGCATGAACCTTAACCTGCTTTTCAGCCAGTGCTTTGGCGGCCATCGGGAAAAATTTATCCGCGATATCGGCATGCACCAATAAGCCTTCCAGGGCATTACAAACGCCGGTGCGCTGTGTTTTACCATTAATCAGTATTGCCAGCGCTTTATCCAGATCAGCATCTTTATCTACGTACAGATGGCAAACGCCTTTGTAGTGCTGAATAACCGGGATCTTGCTGTGGTCGCTGACGTAATGGATAAGGCCTTCACCGCCACGGGGAATAACCAGGTCGATGTAGTCTTTTTGCTGCAGCAGTTCGCCCATCAGTTCGCGGTCAGGGCTAGGCACTACAGTGACGACGTCTTCGGAAAGGCCGCTGTCTTTAAGCGCTTTATGCATGGCAGCAGCGATCACTTTCGAACTACCAATAGCTTCACGGCCACAACGCAGAATAACCGCATTGCCTGATTTGAAGCATAAGGCGCCGGCGTCTGCAGTGACGTTCGGGCGTGCTTCATAAATCATGCAGATAACACCCAGCGGAATGCGGGTTTTATCGATACGCATGCCATTCGGGCGTTCTTCCAGCAGGTAGCTTTCACCGACTGGATCGGGCAGGGCAATGATTTCTTCAATCGCAGATGCCATGCCTTCAATACGTTCGTCGTTGAGCTCCAGCCGATCCATCATGGACTCAGCCAGGCCTTTCTCGCGACCTTCTTCAAGGTCTATTTTGTTCTGTGCCAGGATAGCGTCTTTGTCGCCACGAATGGCGTCAGCCATACGTTGTAAAACCTGGTTCTTTTCGTCTGTGGTCAGTTTTGCCACAGCGCGCGCAGCTACGGCCGCACGTTTTGCAATATCTTCTGCTGAATAATTACTCATGATTTCTCCATCATCATTAGATCATCACGGTGAATGACTTCACTAATAGGACTGTAGCCATAGGTTTCAGCAATTTCTGAACCTGTCTGGCCTTTAATATGCAACAGCTCGTGAGCACTGTAGCGGCAAATTCCTTTAGCGATTGTCTCGGTACCTTCAGCACTGCGCACCAGAACGGCGTCGCCGCGGTCAAAGTTGCCTTGAATATCGACAATATCAGAGCTTAGCAATGAGGAACCTTTGGCGCGAATATTCTCTACCGCTGCGGCATCGATCAATAACTCGCCCTGAGCAACCAGAGTGTGCCGTAACCAGTGTTTCTTGTTACTGAGCGGGTTTTCTTTCGCACGCAGCAAGGTACCTGGGTTCTCGTTACGTAACAGGGTTTCAAAAGTAGCCCCTTTACGGCCGTTAACGATGTAAGTATCTATGCCGTGTGTAGTGGCTTTTTCGGCGGCTTCAATTTTGGTCCGCATACCGCCGGTACCGACAGCACTGGCTGAACCACCCGCAAGGGCATAGATGCTTTCATCGATCTCTTCGATAAGAGGCAATAATTTAGCGTCTTTGTTTTTGTTCGGGTCTTTATCGTATACGCCATTAATGTCGGAACAGATAAAATAAGCATCGGCATCGACTACGGTAGCAACCATGGCGGCCAGGTTGTCATTGTCGCCAACTTTAAGGTCGTCTGTTGCTAGCGCGTCGTTTTCGTTGGCAATGGGCAGAATGCCATGCTCTAACAGCGCATTAATAGTATTACGTACACTGACGTAGCGCTCGCGGTCACGCAGATCGTCGTGGGTCATTAAAACCTGTGCACAGGGAAAATCAAAAAAACGGGACCAGCTTTCCATGATATGGTTCTGGCCAACAGCAGCCATTGCTTTTTTCACAATTACTGGAATGGGTTTTTGATCTATATTGAAATGGTGTCGGCCTGCGGCGACTGAGCCTGAGGATACGAGTACAACTTCCTGGCCACGTTCACGACATTCTATGATAAAACGCGCGATTGCCAGTAAGTATTTAGAGCTACAGCCTTTGCCATCTGGCGCAATAAGAGCACTACCGACTTTGATGACAGCTCTTCGCCAGCTGGGGATTTTCATATAAACTCCCTATTGGTTAATTGTGGGGCTATGCTAACACAGTGGCCGCCAACTCTCCACCTGTGGTTCATGGAAGTTAAAAACTGTCAATGTGTTTTCGACGAATTTCGTGTAAATTAGCCGATTTTTTATGCATAGATTCTAAATTTTAAGACTCTGGAGGTTTGTAACCTTCAATTTCCACGTCCTTGCCTTCAAATAAGAAAGCTTCCATCTCTTTTTCCAGATAGGTCCTGGCTTCTGTATCCATCATGTTTAAACGCTTTTCGTTAATTAACATGGTTTGTTTCTTCTGCCATTCGGCCCAGGCTTCCTTGCTGATGTTATTAAAAATCCGCTCTCCAAGCTCGCCCGGATAAAGCTGATAATCCAGCCCTTCAGCTTCTTTTTTTAAATATTGACAATATAAGGTGCGACTCACAGATAGCCTCCTGTTAACTCTTAAGTATAATGTATGAGGCTTGCACTAAAAAAATGCAAGGGCAAAATAAACTACCTGCACAGTAATCATACTAAAGTCTGAATATCTTCAATAAAACGGCGCACTGGGGTGGGCAAGCCTATCTGTTGCAACTCGCTTATTGGTTGCAGGCGGGTGTTTTGATACAGGCCCGCAGGCTGCTGCACGTTGTTTAGCTGCCAGACACTGGCTTGCAAACTATAGTGAGAAAACTGATGGGTGAACTGACCAAGAAGGGAAGCGTTTTCAGGCGCCTCCTGCTGTTCTGGTAAGCACCATAAGCCACCCCAGATACCAGGACTGGGGCGTTTTTTGAAAAGCAATTTATTGTCTTGGGTATGCCATAGAAAATGTGCATCTTTGACCGGTTTAACCTTACTTTTTTTGGCGCTGGGCAAGTGCTCAATACAATCATGTTCAAAAGCAAAACAGTCGGCCTGCACAGGACATTCAGTGCATAGCGGATTGTGTCTTTTACACACCGTAGCGCCAAGATCCAGTACCCCCTGAGCGAAGGCCTTGCTATTGTCTGGCGGTGTCAGGCGCTCGGCCTGTTGCCAGAACTCTTTATTTACACTGCTTTTATTGGGCTCGCCATAGATGCCAAAAAGGCGCGCAAAAAGTCGTTTCACATTGCCATCAACAATGGGGCCATAACTGTTAAAAGCAAAAGAACGTATGGCTCCAGCGGTATAGCGACCGACACCGGGAATGGCTTCAAGTGCTTTGAGATCATCTGGATACTGGCCCTGGTGTTGCTCATTCAAATACTGTGCGGCCTTACGCAGATTGCGTGCGCGGGTGTAATAACCTAAGCCCTGCCATAAAGTCATGACCTCATCTTCACTCGCCGCTGCCAGTGTTTCCAGATCAGGAAAAAGCGCCATCCAGCGTTGGAAATAGGGAATAACGGTGGCGACCTGAGTCTGCTGTAACATAATTTCGCTGACATGCACTTTGTAGGGCGTGATTGTCTGTTGCCAGGGCAGGTTGTGGCGACCCTGAGACTGTTGCCATTGCATAATGGTATCGGTAAGTTTGCTTTGTTGAGCCATATTCTCTTGTTTTTCCCATCCTAAATAGCATAATGGCGACCTCTTAGAGTGTAACAGGTTTGAAACCAGCATGAGCGAGCAGACAACTAATTTTCATCGCCGTATTCGTAGCTTTGTGAAGCGTGAAGGACGACTGACCAAAGGTCAGGCGGCAGCTCTTGAACGTCAATGGCCTGTCAAAGGTTTGACGCACCAGCCCGAACTGATGGATTTAAGTCAGGTTTTTGGACGCCATGCGCCTGTGGTTCTGGAAATTGGTTTTGGCATGGGGCATTCGCTGATAGACATGGCGAAAGCAGCACCAGAACTGGATTTTATCGGTATCGAAGTGCATGGTCCTGGTGTTGGTGCCTGTTTGATGGAAGCTGAGCTGCAGCAGGTCGAAAACCTGCGCATTTTCCAGCATGATGCAGTCGAGGTGCTGGAAGATTGCATTGCCGACGGCGCTCTGCATAAAGTACAGATTTTCTTTCCTGATCCCTGGCATAAAAAACGTCATCATAAGCGCCGACTGGTTCGGCCGGACTTTGTCAAATTGCTACAGGCGAAATTAGAGCAGGGTGGCATTTTGCATCTGGCCACGGACTGGGAAAATTATGCTGAGCATATGCTGGAAGTGATGCACGCAGAGCAGGGTTGGCAGAATCTGTCACCTGATAGTAACTACATTCCGCGGCCGGACAGCCGACCCCTGACCAAGTTCGAAAAACGTGGTCAGAAACTCGGGCATGGGGTGTGGGATATGCAGTTTAAAAAACTCTAGACCTCAACCAGATCGGCCAATATAGCGTTCAGATAAAGACGACCACGGGCAGTAGTTACCCAATGCTGGTCGTTGTCCTCGAGTAAACCTTTTTGCATTGCAGCAGCCAGCACTTTTTCAGCGTCGGCGAGAGGCAATCCGGTATAGGCGGTAAAGTCACTTTTCTGTGCTGGTTCCACCAGCCTTAGCTGATTCATGAAAAACTCAAATACCCGTTCCTGATCCGGTACCTGCCATTCGCGATACAGGTAAGGTCGGGTTAAATCCAGATAGCCGCGCGGATGCTTAACTTTTTCTGTACGCAAAATCGTATTTTGTTGAGGCAGGGTGATTTTGCCGTGGGCGCCACAACCAATACCAAGGTAGTCGCCGAAGCGCCAGTAATTCAGATTATGCTGGCCCCGATGACCTGGCTTGCCGTAAGCGCTGACTTCGTACTGCTCATAGCCTGCGGTTTTTAACTTTTCATGACCCAGTTGGTAGATATCCCACAGGGTATCGTCATCCGGCAATTGAGGTGGCTGGCTGGCGAACAGAGTATTGGGCTCTATAGTTAGCTGGTACCAGGATATATGCGGTGGATTGAGGGCAATAATACCGTCTAAATCGTCCATGGCCTGGGCCGTAGTCTGATCTGGTAATCCGTGCATAAGATCCAGGTTGAAGCTGTTCAACGGAAGCTTACCCGCAAGTTCCGCGGCTTCCCGTGCCTGTTGTGGATTGTGAATTCGGCCAAGTCTTTTTAGCTGCTGTTGCTGCAGGCTTTGGACGCCAATCGACAGACGGTTAACGCCGGCTTTTTGAAAACCAGCGAAACGTTCTGCTTCAAAAGTGCCTGGATTGGCCTCCAGCGTAATTTCGATATTATTAGCAAACGGCAACATAGCCTCAATTCCATCCAGCAAAGAGGCAATACCGGCGGCGCTGAACAGACTGGGCGTACCTCCGCCAATGAATATCGAAGACAATGAACGGCCCTGGGCGTATTTAAGATCCTGGCGCAGGTCATCCAGCAGAGAAGCTATATAAGCTTTTTCCGGAATGACCTCGGGCTGTGCATGAGAGTTAAAGTCACAATAAGGGCATTTTTGCACACACCATGGAATATGCACATAAAGGCTGAGTGGTGGCAGAGTTAGTGGCATTATATGCTCAATAGTGAACGTAGCTGAATGAGCGCCTGACCACGATGGCTGATTGCCTGCTTAGTTGCTGGTTCCAGTTCTGCGGCGCTGCACTGATGATCAGGCACATAAAACACGGGGTCATAACCGAAGCCACCCTGGCCACGAGGCTGGCGTAAAATTTCACCCTGCCATTGGCCCTGACAAATCAACGGAGTTGGGTCTTCGGCGTGTTGCATCAGGACCAGGGCACAAATAAAGCGTGCGCCGCGCTGCGAATCCGCAACTGAATCCAGTTCGCGCAGGAGCTTCTCTATATTGTCAGCATCGCTGGCATTGGCACCGGCATAACGTGAGGAGTAGATACCGGGTGCGCCCTTCAGCGCATCAACAGCCAGACCTGAGTCATCGGCCAGTGCGGGGAGACCGGTTTGCTGACAGGCGTGGCGAGCTTTGATTATGGCATTTTCCACAAAAGTAAGACCGGTTTCTTCGGCATCTGCAAAATCCCATTCATTTTGCGGCCGGACTTGCCAGCCAAAAGGCTGCAACAAGTCGGTGAGTTCCGCGACTTTGCCTTTATTGCTGGTCGCCAATACCAGAGACTGGGCGGAGGCTTTGCTGTTTGACATAATGACCATCTGCTAAAAAGGTGAATAGCGGGATTATACCGAAAATAAACTGCCGTGCTATGATAGCTGACCGGTTACCAGATACTCTAAGTGTGTTAGCAGGCCTTGTTTAAGCAGAGTAATCAGTACAATAGGCGGTAAATAAGAGTCATGGATGTAGTTAATTTAATTATCTTAGCCGCAGGTGCAATGCTGGTCATCAGCATTCTTGCGAGCATTGTTTCAGCACGTTCTGGCGCCCCGCTATTGTTGGTGTTCCTGGTGCTGGGCATGCTGGCAGGTGAAAATGGTTTGCTTGGCATCCAGTTTGATAATCCTGATATTGCGCTGCTTATTGGTTCGGTCGCCCTGGTAATTATTTTGTTTGATGGTGGTTTACGAACCCATCCAGAACGTTTTCGGGTAGCTCTTGCGCCGGCCGCTATGCTCGCTTCTGTTGGCGTTATTCTGACCTGCGGCATTGTCGGCGTAGCTGCTGCCTGGCTGTTTGGTCTGAGCTGGATAGAAGGTTTATTGCTGGGAGCTATTTTGAGTTCCACCGATGCTGCTGCGGTGTTTTCCATTTTCCAGTCGCAGGGGCTGCGTATAAAAGACCGGGTGGCTTCGACACTGGAAATAGAATCCGGTAGTAACGACCCTATGGCGGTTATTCTGACCATTACGCTGGTCAGTGTATTGGCCAGCTCTGAAGTTAATATCGACGGCTGGATAGTAGTGCATGTGCTACAGCAGGCGATATTAGGCGCATTGTTTGGTTATTTAGGCGGGCGTCTCTTCATTTATGCATGCCGCAAATTACCCTTAAGTTTTGCTTTTTTCCCGTTGCTGGCCATCGGCGCCAGCATCGTTGTTTTTGCGATCACCTCGCAGTTAGGCGGTAGTGGTTTCCTGGCGGTATACCTGATGGGGTACCTGGTAGGTAATGCACGTTTACCGCAGGTAATTCATATTTTACGGGTGCATGATGGGCTTGCCTGGTTAAGCCAGATCATTATGTTCCTGATGCTGGGCATTCTGATGACCCCAGCGGCGCTGATAGAAATTGCAGTACCGGCCCTTATTCTGGCCGCTATCCTTATTTTTGTAGCCCGACCACTAGCCGTCTTTTTAAGTTTGTTACCCTTCCGTTTTCCGTGGCGCGATCAGCTCTTTATTAGCTGGGTTGGTTTGCGTGGGGCTGTGCCCATCGTGCTGGCGCTGTTCCCGTGGCTGGCGGGGCTGGAAAATCAGCAAATGTATTTTGAAGTTGCCTTTTTCGTGGTCCTAGTGTCTTTGATGGTTCAGGGCTGGAGCATTCTCCCTGTGGCGCGCTGGTTAAAACTGGAAATACCGCCTGAGCCGGAACCGGATTATCGTATGCCGCTGGACATGGTGCCAGGAAAAGATGTGCTTGAAGTAGCCGCTTTTAAGATTGAAGAAGATACCCCGGCTTGCGATCATCACTGGGATGAAATCAGCATTCCTGAGCCGGTCGAATTCGTCGGTCTTATCCGTGATGATGTATGGGTGCGCCGGGTTACCAATCCATTGCTAACGGATGGCGATACCATTCTGGTGATGGCACGCAGTGCCGACTTACGTAAAATTTCCGATGTACTGGCGTCTAATGGCACCGGCAAACGGATGAAGAAAAACATTTTCTTTGGTGACTTCGTGTTGAATGCAGATGTCACGCTGAATGATTTATCAGGCTTTTATACCTTGCGCGAAGCCAGCGGTGAAAACAACGATGTGACTATTGCTGAAGTAATAACAAGGCGCTTTCGCCGGCGTGTGGTTGTTGGCGATAATGTCGAGCTGGGCGATATTATTCTGACGGTCAGAGAAGTCGCCGATAACGGCGACATTCTCAAGGTAGGGGTTAAAGCTAAGGGTTAATCAGTCACGATAAAAAGTGTGCTTGAAAGTAAGCTCTTGTGTGGTGTCGCCCTGCCGAATGCTGATAAAAAAACGATACTCATCGTCGTCCCGGTGCGGTATCTGGGTGATGTAATAAATTGCATCACCGTCGATAAAACGCCGAAACTGCAAATCACGGCGCTGCCCCAGATCATTTAATGCATGTCCTTCAATGCTGACCCGCTGCGGCGTTTTCTGCTCGCTGGTGGCGTCCAGTACCGAAATATTGATAACACCTCTGGAATTGCTTCGCGTCAGGTCATACTGACTGGCAACCTGAGGCTGCAAAAAAGTGCTGGGAAAAGCACTGTAATGCACTTCCCAGTCACCCAGTTTCTGCATATTCTGGCCCAGGTCGTCCGTGGCCAGTGCCGGGGCGCTGAGCGCAGTAATGCTAAGCAATAATGCCGTCGAGATAAGGCACCAGGTGCGTATTATTTTCATTACTAACCCCTGTTTAACTAATAGCGATACGTAAAAACTGAATAAGAATAATCAGTACCAGAACCGAAAGATCAAGCCCGCCAATTGGAGGGATGATACGACGGATAGGGGCTAACATAGGTTCAGTGAGTTGCTGGAAAACCATTTCCATCGGATTATTGCCCTGGCTGAACCAGCTCATTAACGCACGCACGATCAAAATCCAGAACATCAGTTGCAAGGTGATAGTAATCGCATTGCGCACCGCGACTATAGCTATAGCCGTAAAGGGCGCACTTTGTCCCGTAAGCTGAAGTATAACCAGCAGGTTAATAATGCTTAAGGCCAGCAAAAGCACTATGCCCGCTGTATCCAGTCTGCCCGCTGACGGAATTAATTTACGTAATGGAGTTAACAGAGGATTGGTTACCTTAACCACAAACTGACTTAGCGGATTGAAAAAATCTGCCCGGGCCAACTGCAGCCATATACGCAAAATAACAACCATCATGTAGAGGCTGAACAGGGTTTCGATTAAAAATATGGTACCGTTATTCATAGCGGGTATCCTGTTAGAATAATTTTGCCATTTCCTGATTACGAGCGACCGCAGCATTCACAGCGCGCTCTGAAATCTGGTCGATGTTGGCTTCCTGATAGACTTCGACGCCTTTGGCGGTCGAACCACCTTTACTGGTTACCTGCTTACGCAGTTCTTCCAGCGTCAGTTCGCTTTTGCCAGCCATAGCGGCAGCACCTAAAGCGGTTTGTTGTACCATAGCGCGTGCATCTTCGCTACTGAGTCCATGGGCTTCTGCGGCTTTTTGCAGGCTGGCCATGAATTCAAAGAAATAAGCCGGACCACTACCGGAAACCGCACCAACCACATCAATATCGTCTTCGTCGGTAATTGAAATCGTTTTGCCCACATAGTTAAAAACTTCCAGTACAAAGTTTTTATCATCGGCAGACGCATTGTTATCTGCGACCACGCCTGAAAAACCTTCGCCCACCAGAGAAGGCGTATTGGGCATCACACGAATGATGCTCACGTCGTTACCCAGATACTGATGGTATTTTTCTATACGTATGCCAGCAGCAATAGTGACCACCAGTTTCTGATTCAGATCCGGCAGGTTCTCGCGCAGGTATGCACAGGCGTCTGCCATGATTTGTGGTTTTACCGAAAGCACTATGACATCGGCTGCTTTAGCCACTTCAATATTGTCATTGCTGGTATGTATGCCGTGTTTTTCCTTGAGGATATCAAGTGAGGGTTGGCTTGGATTGCTGGCGTATATAGCGTCCGCCGGATACCCCCCTTGTACCATGCCACCAATAATGCTTTGCGGCATATTGCCGGCGCCAATGAATGCTATCTTGCGGGTCTGAGCCATAAAAATCTGTCCTTATTGTCGCTTACCAAAAAGTGACGTACCTACACGTACCATAGTCGAGCCATGTTGAATGGCGGTTGCCATGTCATTGCTCATACCTAATGATAGCGTATCTACGTTATCGTATTCTTGTTGCAGTGCATGAAATGCCTCAGCCAGGGCATTAAAGCTCTGCTGTTGCTGCTGTTCACTGGCATTTGCCGAAGGAATCGACATGATGCCGCGCAAGGTCAGCTGTGGCAGTTGATCTATTTCGGCAGCCAGTTCCTGAAGCTGCTCCAGAGCAATACCTGATTTGCTGCTCTCATCGTCTATATTGACCTGAATCAGTACCTGCAACGGCGGCAGATGCGTGGGGCGTTGTTCACTCAGCCTGCGGGCTATCTTCAGGCGGTCAATGCTTTGCACCCAGGCAAAATTTTCAGCTACCAGACGGGTTTTGTTGGACTGTAACGGGCCGATAAAATGCCAGTTGATATCTTTGTATTGGGCAAGTTCGGCTATTTTGTCGACGGCTTCCTGCACATAGTTTTCACCAAAGTCACGTAAACCCGCCTGGTAAGCTTCAACCACCATGCTGGCAGGCTTAGTTTTACTTACCGCAATCAGGTGCACGCTGTCGGGATCGCGCTGAGCAGCCTTACAGGCCTGCTCAATTTGCTGTTCTACAGATGCCAGTTGTGTCTTAAGTGCTAAAGGTTGCGCCATTGTTACCCGTCTTTTCCTTCGCGAATCAGCTACTTTCAGTTAGGATTATCATAACATCCCTGCACACAATAAGGATCCCGTAGATGGATATTGAGCAACTGTTACAGCGAAGCGTCGCCGATAATGCCTCTGACTTGCATATTTCAGCAGGTTCGCCTCCCTTAATGCGGGTGGATGGCGAAATTATCAAGGCGGGCACTCAGGTGCTGAGCGAGGACGATGTCAAAAATCTGTTGTTGGGCATTATGACCGAGCATCAACGGCATGAATATGCAGAGCACCTGGAAACGGATTTTGCTTACCATGTACCGGGACTGGCTCGTTTTCGGGTCAATGTGTTCACCCAGCAGCGCGGTGCAGCGGCGGCTTTTCGTACTATTCCTGATCGTGTTTTGACACTTGATGAGCTGGACGCTCCACCAGTGCTCAAGGAATTAGCAGAACTGCATCGCGGACTGGTATTGGTGACAGGCCCTACCGGTTCGGGTAAATCAACCACTCTGGCAGCTATGGTTAATCACATAAATGAGAGCCGCCAGCAGCATATTCTGACTATTGAAGATCCCATTGAGTTTGTTCATCAAAATAAGCAGAGCTTGATTAACCAGCGCGAAGTGCATCGTGATACGCATAGTTTTCAGGCGGCGTTACGTTCAGCGTTGCGTGAAGATCCGGATGTGATCCTGGTGGGGGAGCTGCGCGATCTGGAGACCATTCGACTGGCAATGACGGCAGCCGAAACGGGACATCTGGTGTTTGCGACTTTGCATACCACTTCGGCGCCAAAAACTATTAATCGAATTATTGATGTGTTTCCGGGGGATGAAAAAGCTATGGTTCGCTCGATGCTCTCGGAGTCTTTACGTGGCGTAGTGTCACAGCTGTTATTGAAACGGCCGCGAGGTGGGCGCATCGCAGCCCATGAAGTGATGGTGGCAACCCCTGCGATTAAAAATCTGATACGCGAAGATAAAGTGGCGCAGATGTATTCAGCGGTGCAAACCGGTGCCAGCCATGGCATGCAAACTATGGAGCAGGCGCTGACCCGGTTGCAGCAAAGCAATGCGGTGGAGAACGAGAGTGTTCAGCGCATTCTGGGCAGCAGTCAGTCGCAATCCTTTTAACTAGGCCTGGAATACAGGTAAACTACGCACCTTGATCAGAACAGCTGAATAGGTAACTGCATGCGAGTGCTGGGAATTGAAACTTCCTGTGATGAAACTGGAATCGCTATTTACGATAGCGAGCGCGGCTTGCTGGCGCACCAGTTATATAGCCAGGTAAAACTGCATGCGGATTATGGTGGGGTAGTACCTGAGCTGGCGTCACGTGACCATGTACGCAAAACCCTGCCGCTTATTAAGCGCGCAATGCAGGAAGCGAACACCGAAGCGACGCAAATTGATGGTATCGCTTATACGGCAGGGCCTGGCTTAGTGGGTGCTTTAATGGTCGGTGCTTGTGTCGGTCGCAGCCTGGCCTATGGTTGGCAGGTTCCTGCATTAGCCGTGCACCATATGGAAGGGCATTTGCTGGCGCCTATGCTGGAAACTGAACAACCTGAATTTCCCTTTGTTGCCTTACTGGTATCTGGCGGTCATACCATGCTGGTGCGGGTTGATGGCATTGGTCAGTATCAGTTATTGGGCGAATCTATTGACGATGCCGCTGGCGAAGCTTTTGATAAAACGGCCAAACTTATGGGGCTGGATTATCCGGGCGGACCGCGTTTGGCTAAACTGGCCGAACAGGGCGAGCCTACTGATCTTAAGTTTCCGCGGCCGATGACCGATCGTCCGGGGCTGGACTTTTCTTTTAGCGGCTTAAAAACTGCCGCTTCAAATGCGCTGCAGAAGTCAGCTCAGGATCAGCAAAGTCTGGCCAACATCGCTTATGCATTTCAGCAAGCGGTAGTCGATACATTAGTTATTAAGTGCCGTCGTGCGTTACAGCAAACCGGGCTTAACCGTTTGGTTGTGGCTGGTGGTGTGAGTGCTAACACTGAATTACGAGAACAATTAAAGCAACTAACGCAAAGCCTGAAAGGGCAGGTTTTTTATCCGCGTCCTGAGTTTTGTACTGATAACGGGGCTATGATTGCATTTGCTGGTTGTCAGCGTCTGCAGGCTGGCCAGCAGGAAGGTTTGGCGATAATTACCAGGCCGCGCTGGCCGTTGCATGAGTTGCCACCGGTTTAAGACTTAGGTTTACGAAAGCCAACTTCGTTGCCCTGAATTAAGCGTATTATATTAGTACGGTGGCGCCAGATAATAAGTGCAGTGAGCATAATCGCGGGAATACTATACTGGGGTTTAATCAGGTACGCATAAAAAGGCGCCAGGCTGACGGTTATCAGGGCAGCCAGCGAGGAGACCCTGCTGATGCTGAATACCAGTATCCAGGTTGCAATTAGCAACAGGGCCATCTCCCAGGCGACTGGAAACATTGCGCCCAGGGCGGTAGCAACGGCTTTACCGCCTTTAAAGTCAAAGTAGAGGGGGTAGATATGGCCAACACAGGCAGCGATTGCAACCCAACCCAGAATAATAGGACTCAGCCCCAGATAATAAGACAGCCAGACGGGCAACATGCCTTTTAAAACATCAAACAGTAAGGTAATAGCAGCGGGCAGGGCTCCGGCCATACGGTACACATTGGTAGCTCCCGGATTGCCTGAACCACGCAGTCGCGGGTCGTCCATTTTGAAAAGTTTGCATATAAGCACAGCACTACTGACCGACCCTAACAGGTAGGCGCTCAGGATCATAAGAAGGGCAAGTGCTGACATCTTTTGGGGTTAAACCTTAAGTTAGGGTAATATCAGGGCGTTTTCATTAGCGTTAGCATAAGAGGTTTGCTGGCAAAATGCTATCCGACCACCGAGGTAAAACATAATGCAGGACAAAGTTATTATTGAAGGCCTGGAAGTGGATACGGTTATTGGTATTTATGACTGGGAAAAAGAAATTCGGCAACCGCTAGTGATTGACTTGCAAATGGCATGGCCAAATCAAGCGCCCGCGCATAGTGATAATATTGAGGACGCTCTGGATTATGAAGCGCTGTGTAACCAAATAACCAGTTGGTTGCAGGCTCAACCTTTTGCTTTGATCGAACGAGTAGCTGAACATATCGCCAGCCAGATTATCGAGCAGTTTTCCGTCAGCTGGTTGCGGGTGAGGGTCGCCAAACCCACGGCGATTAAACAGGCCAGACTGGTCGCAGTGGAAATTGAGCGTTCCGTTAACGACAATATTTAATAAGAGACTAGCTTGTGACCCAGGTATTTATCAGCATTGGCAGTAATATTGATCCTGAGTGGCATATACGTGCCGGTGTAGAGCGGCTGCAACAGCTCTTTTCAGTGGTCAGTCTGTCATCGGTTTATGAAAGTGAGTCGGTGGGTTTCAGGGGCGATAACTTTCTTAACCTCGTGGCGAAAGTAGAAACGGACAGCAGTGTGGCCGAACTGCAAAAGCTGTTTAAGCAAATTGAAGATGATTTTGGCCGGGTAAGGGATGGCATTAAGTGCAGCGCTCGTTCGCTGGATCTCGATCTTCTGCTTTATGGCGATAAAGTGAATGTAGCCAATAGCGAGTCTGAACCTGAGTTACCCCGTGCTGAAATAACATATAATGCTTTTGTGCTCTGGCCCCTGGCTGAGCTTGCGCCCCATCTGCAGCATCCGGTCACCGGACGAAGCTATGCACAGATGTGGCAGGCTTACGATAAAGCTCAGAAACTGTGGCCAGTTGAGTTTAACTGGCATGCTTCAGTGCATGCTTAGCTTATAATCAGTTAGCAGATCAGCAATGGTATCCAGGCGTTTTTGATTTAATACTTTAGTGATTTCCGGCCCTTTGTAACCAGCTTCAATAATAGACTGCACATCAATAGCCAGGCAGGCTTTAAATGCTTGTTTTAGCAATTGCAGGCGTTCAGCAGGCAAAGTATCTAATGCATCAATGACCAGCCATGCCTGAGCAAAACGCTCGGAGCGACGCCATGCATCGGATTTTTGCAGAACCTCAAGTAGCGTTTTTGCATTAAAAGCGGCATGTAAATGGCCACTTATAGAAAGCACCATATCCGCTAAATCACGACAGTTATTGGGGACTTTGAGTTGCTCGTGTACGTGCTGCACTTCTGGCGAAGGGAGCTGTTGATAAAGGTCCCAGATCCAAACTGCGTAAGCTTCTTCTAATACACTGCCGGACTGTTGCGTGAATTTTTTCAAGCCTGGCCATATCAGATGGTCAGGTAGCTTCATCGCGAGTAATGGCTTCAGTGCCTGTAACCGGTGTAAAACGGTAAAGAAGATATGCGTTGACGGGCCGGTCAGGCTGCGCGCAAACTCCTGCCATACGCGTTCTTTGGTGAGTGCTTCTAATTCACCGGATTGAGCCATGTCGCGCATCAGTTGTTCGGTTTCGGGCGCTATCTGAAAGCCCAGCTGATGAAAACGAGCGGCAAAGCGGGCAACACGGAGCACCCGTAATGGGTCTTCACTGAAGGCTGGGGAAACATGACGCAGTACTCGGTTCTTTAAATCCTGTTGGCCCTGATAGGGGTCTATCAGTTTACCCTGCTGATCTTTGGCTATGGCATTGACGGTTAAATCACGGCGTTGCAGATCCTGCTCCAGGGTCACATCAGGGGCGGCATAACAGTCGAAGCCTTTATAGCCTCTGCCTGATTTGCGTTCAGTGCGGGCGAGAGCATATTCAGCACGGCTTTCAGGGTGAAGAAAAACAGGAAAGTCTTTACCTACCGGTTGATAGCCCAGATCCAGCATCTGTTGAGGTGTCGCACCGACTACTACGTAGTCACGCTCGTGCACATCCAGTCCCAGCAGTTCATCACGCACTGCTCCTCCCACTAGATATACTTCCACTTGCGACTCCTTGGTAAATGACTTAACTGATTTAATGGGCTCATCATTACTAAAGGTCAAAAGGAATGCAAGATTGACTTGCGCTTAATAGTCAGTTTTGCCATGATAACGGCAAAATCAAACGACTGTTTGAAACTTGTGTTTCTTTTCCTCCCGGGAGATTGTAATGAGCGACTATAAAGCATCCTTACAGGATATGAACTTTGTCTTGCACGAGGTTTTTGATGTAGCGACTGACTGGCAGAATATGCCTGCGCTGCAGGACATGATGGATAAAGATACCGCCAGTGCCATTCTGGAAGAAGCGGCAAAAGTAGCCGAAGGGCTGGTGGCTCCGAATGCGCGGGCTGCGGATGAGCAGGGCGTAAGTTATGCGGATAAAAAAGTCACCACCCCGGATGGTTACAAAGAAGCTTATCGTCAGCTGGCCGAGGGTGGCTGGGTCGGTGTGACCGCTAATCCAGATTTTGGCGGTATGGGCTTACCGAAAGTATTGTCTGCGCAGTATGAAGAAATGCTCTGTGCTGCAGATATCTCGTTTTCGCTTTATCCTGGATTGACCGCTGGCGCTATTATGACGCTGGATCTGCATGGTAGTGATGAGCTCAAAGATATTTATCTGCCACGGCTGGCGGCCGGTGAATGGACAGGTACTATGTGTCTGACCGAACCTCACGCGGGCACTGACCTGGGAATTATTCGCACTAAGGCGGAGCCAGCTGCTGATGGTAGCTTTGAACTTACCGGCACTAAGATATTTATTACGGGTGGCGAGCACGATCTGACTGACAACATTGTGCATCTGGTGTTGGCTAAGTTACCGGACGCGCCGGCAGGTACCAGAGGTATTTCCCTGTTTGTGGTACCTAAGTTCCTGGTCAACGAAGACGGCAGCCTGGGTGAACGCAACCCGGTAAGTGCGGGGTCAGTTGAACATAAAATGGGCATTCACGGTTCAGCCACCTGTGTGATGAACTTTGATGCCGCGAAAGGCTGGCTGGTGGGTGAACCTCATCGCGGGCTGGCGGCTATGTTTACGATGATGAACTATGAACGCCTGGGTGTAGGTATTCAGGGCCTGGGGGCCGCAGTGCGCTCTTATGGTACGGCCCTGGATTATGCGATTGACCGTCGCCAGGGACGTGGTGCCAAAGCGACCCGGGATGAGAATGCGAGTGCAGATAGTTTGATGGTGCATGGCGACATACGCCGTATGTTACTGACCATGAAAGCTTTCATTGAAGGTGGCCGGGCTTTCTCAAGCTATGTCGGTCAGCAACTGGATCGTTCCAAATATGCAGCCGATGAAAACCAACGGGAAGATGCCGAACGTCTGGTTATGCTGCTGACACCGGTAGCTAAAGCCTTTATGACAGATACGGGTCTGGAAGCGACTATCCATGGACAACAGGTGCTGGGCGGCCATGGTTATGTGCGGGAGTGGGGCCAGGAACAATGGGTTCGTGACTGCCGTATCGCCCAGATCTACGAGGGCACCAACGGCATTCAGGCTCTGGATCTGCTGGGTCGTAAAGTAGTAGGTACCCGTGGTGAACTGTTGAAACCTTTGCTGGCTGACATTGCAGCTATACTGGAAAATGTGGGCGCTGGCTGGGAACTTGAAGCTGGGCAACTTAAGCAGGCGTCAGCTGAGCTGCAACGGGTGACTGGCGAAATTCTGCACAAAGTCGGCGAGGATGAAAACCTGGTAAACAGTCTGGCGGTAGAATATCTGCACCTGGTCGGTTATGTCAGTTACGCCTATTTGTGGCTGCGCATGGGGCTTGCTGCCCAAGCCGCTGACAGTAGCGATAATTTTTACTCAGCTAAAGTGAAAACTGCGCGTTTTTATTTCGCTAAACTGTTGCCGCGTATTGACGGTCTGATAGGAGCACTGGACACAGGTTCGGCGCCTTTATTTGAGCACAATGTTGAAGACTTTTGATTTTTGATTAAGATGAACAGGGCTACTGCTTGCAGTGGCCCTTTTTTATGCGCGCATCTATTGTGCCTGCATTTTTAACAGCACAGGACTTTGCAGAAGGTTATGAAACTAAAAATATATCAGGTCGACGCATTCACCGATAAAGTGTTTGCTGGTAACCCTGCGGCGGTAGTATTGCTTGACCGCTGGTTAGCGGATACTAAGTTGCAGGCTATCGCGGAGGAAAACAACCTCTCTGAAACTGCTTTCCTGGTGGCTGCAAAAGACGCGCATGATTATGAACTGCGCTGGTTTACACCCGCTGACGAAGTGGATTTATGTGGTCACGCGACATTAGCATCGGCCCATGTTTTGTTTCAGATATCTGCTAGCGAACAACTGAGTTTCAGTACCCGCAGCGGTACGCTAAAAGTTGTACGTACCGCGCAAGGCTTATTGCAAATGGACTTTCCTGCGGCTCAGATGACAGAAGTTGCGGTACCTGATGTGCTGATACAAGCCCTTGGCAAAGCGCCGGTACGCCTGGTCAAAGGTTATGACTATATTGCTTTTTACGAGCAGCAAAGTGATGTTCAGCAGTTAACCCCGGATTTTCTGCGTCTGGCAGAGATGGACGGCCGTGGCGTTCTGGTCACCGCACCGGGTGAACAGGGCGACTTTGTCAGCCGCTGTTTCTTTCCTAAGCTCAGAGTCAACGAAGATCCTGTGACAGGTTCGGCTCATTGCGAGCTGGCACCTCTATGGGCTGCTGAGCTTGGCAAAAACCAAGTGACAGGCAGGCAGCTTTCTGCCCGGGGTGGGCAGGTGCTGTGTGAAGTAATTGAGCAGCGTGTCTTATTAAGTGGTGCTGCGGTGATTTATCTGGAAGGCTGGATTTATCTGGATTGAACAACACATCAGGTAACGGTGCTGGCCGGGGCCAAGGTAATCGGTCTGCAGTTGTTGTACCTCAAAGCCCTGATTCTGATAAAGAGTGACCGCGGCGTGGTTGTCCGGAGCTACCGTAAGCCAGTATTTTTCAGTGCCGTATTGCTTTTGTAACCGCATGCTTTGCTGTAGTAAGGCTTTACCGGTTCCGCTGCCACGGGCAGACGGGCATACCAGTAAGGACATCAACCAGCTTTGTTCAGGTTCAAGTGCCGGAGAGGACAAGGCATAACCCAGTATGCGTTGTCCCGCGTGAGCTAGCAGCAGGTAGCCCGGCCATTGTGACAGCGCTTGATAAAACAGGCCAGCAGGGTAGGCGTGTTCGTTATACTGGCGCTTCTCAAGCTCGGCCAACTTTTCTATATCTGCATTGTCAGCGGCTCTTATCTGTACGCTCATAAGACCTTATCGCTCGGGTAAATAGACATTTCATGTTGATGACGCTGGTTATCGAGATCTTCAATGGCAGCGACACGGGTTATGCTGTTGATATAGGTTTCTGACAAGTCATGTTCACGGGCACCGACTAAAACGTGGTGTTTGTACCATTCGTAAGGCTTGAGACCCTCTTTCAGATCCGTGCCTGCGTAGGTGAATGCGGAGATGCTTTCACCAGACTGGGTGAGAACTTCAACATCGGTTGCTGTATACCCATAACCCTGGCCTTCAATACGATCCAGGGTATAACGCTGGTCTTGCGGTATTTTAAAAATCACCCCCAGAGTTGAGGACTTTTTATCTGGCTGAATGCAGCATTTAGCTGAGCCATCCTGGCTGAATTTACTAAAGCTCATCTGATAACCAGGTAATACCCCAACGCCGACAATCCGGGCGCTGGGTACCCTTGCCAGCAGTCGCCGGCTGGACATATTAGAACCATAAGCGAAATAAAACATCAGGACGCTCCGTTTAATGCTTCAGCAGCCATCCTTAACGATGTTATCCGATCCTCATGGTGATAGGCATGACAGGTTAACATCAGTTCATCAATGGCTGTATCTTCGATAAACATATTCATTTGATGCTGGATTTGTTGTCTTGTTCCGACAGCTGTATAGCTTAAAGCATGATTTGCCCGCGCTAGTTCGTGTGGACTAAACAAAGCGCGTATGTCGTCTACCGGGGCTGGCAGCAGGCCCGGGTTGCCCCGGCCCAGCGCAACAAACTGCTGCTGCATTGATGTCATCATGCGTCGGGCATGACGTTCATCGTCAGCAGCAAAAACATTCATCAGCGCCATAGCATAGGGTTTTTGCAAATAAGCTGAGGGCTGAAATTGCTGACGGTATAATTTAAGTGCCTGGTGCAGCATATCCGGGGCAAAATGAGAGGCAAAAGCATAAGGCAAACCCAGTTTGGCCGCCAGTTGCGCGCCGAACAGGCTAGAGCCTAATAACCAAATCGGGATCTGTTGTTGAAAACCAGGTATAGCTTTTATGGCATCCTCATCCTGGGCGTTCCATAAATACCCAAGCAGTTCTTCAACATCGGCAGGAAAGAACTCACTGTCTTCTGGCTTGCGGCGCAGTGCGCGCATGGTACGGCCGTCAGTTCCGGGTGCCCGGCCTAAGCCAAGATCGACCCGGCCCGGATACAGGGCGTCCAGGGTGCCAAACTGTTCAGCTACCATATAAGGGGCATGATTAGGTAACATGACACCGCCAGAGCCAATACGTATGTGTTCTGTCTGGCTGGCAACATAACCCAGTGCTACCGCAGTAGCTGCGCTGGCAATGCCTTTCATGTTGTGGTGCTCAGCCATCCAGTATCTGTGGTAGCCGAACTTTTCCGCATGTTGCGCGAGATCACCTGCATTCAGCAATGCCTGACGGGGGGTACAGCGGTCTGTTACCGGCGCTAAATCCAGGATTGAAAACTTAGTCAAAATCTCTCCTTACTACATCTTATAGGCTCGTATGACTTGCTTCTCAGTTTCCAGCGTTAAACAGGCTTCGGCGTATTCCATGGCTTTAAGGGAACACTCCCGGGCTGCCTGGGTTAATGCTTCAGAGCCCTGTTCTGCTAATGCATGCAATGCTTTGTGCAGACGAATATGCACTTCAAGCATTTTTCCTCCGTCCCTGGCAATAGGCAAAAAGGCATCATCAAATAAGTTATTTGGGTCAAGGGGAGTAATAAACAAGTGTTTATACTGGATTTCCTGCTGCTCAGGGGCTACTGAGTCCTTCCAGGGGGCCAGTAACCGCAGGTGACGGCTGATGACATCAATCGCGGTGCCAGGGTCATTAATAGCCGGGGATAATGCCCGTTGTGCGACTTCGGTGAGCACACACAAACCAAAGCGAGGGTCCTGATCAAAAGAGCGTTCATGATCGATACTAAAAGCTTCCCGTAATCCTGTTATCTGTTTGTCGTCAGGTTTTCCGGTATACCAGGCCATAGCTTTACGCTGATGTAGCAAGGTTCCGGGCACTGCCGCCAGGTAGATTTCACCGTCAAATGCGACCGCGCATGCTTCCAGCATTTGCATGTCCAGATGTTGTAGATAACCAACCTGCTGAGGGTATAAAGGAGTTGCAGAATCAGGTATATGCTCCAGGTTATATAATGGGTTCGCGCCCAGGGTCGGGCTTTTAAAGTAATGAGATAAGGCTTCTGCTGTTGTTTTCTCAAGCTGATTCGCAGTTTCGCCCACTCGGCCCAGCAGTGAAAGGTGCTCTATCCAGCGGAAAATAGTCACTATGATGAGCACGATAACAGCAAGGGTGAAGGCAAATAAGGTCAGCCGGCCGTTGTGGCCATACATTTCCGTGTTTAACGCAATAATGCCCACCAGGCTGAACAGGAATGAGCCGATAAAAGTCGCCAGTACATTCTGAGTGGTACTGTCTTTGCGGATCAATGTGGTCGCTCTGGGCGTGACATTATTAGTAGCCGCCACATAGGCAGTCACCATCACGCTGAGTGAAAAGGTCGTGATCATCAACATGCTGTTGGCCAGAATGTCGAGAATATGATCGACGGTGCTTATGCCAACATCAAAAGGCAGTGATATCTCCTCAAAGTCATCCGCCAGTATGCCTAGCAAGGCGGCAATTACAGCGACCAGAGCAAAGAGACAGGCACGTACCCAAAGGGTGGAGGTAATGTGAGATAACAGCCACTGCCATTTAGAAAACATCGGGTATTCCAGTGTGAAGAGAAAAAATCACGATACCACATAACGGGGTTGTTATTGATACAGGTCAGGGTCTTTACAGTTCAGTTAAGTATGCTGACAGAACCTGTAAAAATCTGGAGTTACTTATGAAGACCCTATCAGGATTATTGCCTTTACTGGCATTCTTCAGTGCACCTGTGCTTGCTGACAGGGTAGCCAACGAACCTATTAAACCTATACAAGCTGTGCAAGTTGATGATCCGGAGAAGGTTGCTCTGGGTAAAAAATTATTCTTTGAACCGCGACTGTCGCGATCCGGTTTTATTTCCTGTAACTCCTGTCATAATCTGAGTCGCGGAGGCAGTGATAACTTACCTACTTCTATTGGCCACAACTGGCAGCAAGGGCCCATTAACTCACCTACGGTACTGAACTCCAGTTTAAGCATGGCGCAGTTCTGGGATGGCCGTGCTGAAACCTTACAGGAGCAGGCGGCTGGCCCTATCGATAATCCCCTGGAAATGGCGTTTACCCATACCCTGGCGGTAGAAGTTTTGCGTTCTATTCCCGCTTATCTGGATTTGTTTGAGGGTGTTTATAACACCAGAGACATCAATATTGATCATGTGACCGACGCTATTGCTGTTTTTGAAGAAACTCTGGTTACTCCGAATGGGCGTTTTGATCAATGGCTGAAAGGCGACGATGAGGCGCTTACAGAACAGGAACTGGCGGGATATAAAACCTTTAAAGAAATAGGCTGCGCAGCCTGCCATTATGGAGAAGCGGTAGGTGGAAAAGATTTTCACCGTATGGGCATAGTTAATCAATACGCTACGGAAAACCCATCGCAAGGGCGTTACGAAGTCACTGGTGACGAGTCAGACCGCTTTTCTTTTAAGGTGCCAACGTTACGTAATGTCGAGCTGACTTATCCCTATTTTCATGACGGTGCTGTATGGACCTTAGAAGAAGCAACAGAGATCATGGCCTATTTACAATTAGGACGCGAGCTACCGGAGCAGGATATTGATAATATGGTGGCTTTCATGAAAACGCTGACTGGCGAGCAACCGCAAATTCAGGTGCCCCAGTTACCACCGTCACAGCCAGGCACGCCACGGCCTATACCTTTCGAAAACGACTGATAGAGGTCAGTTGTCGATGCTACACTAGTCGTGAGCATACCCGAAAGGGCAACAAGAACGACTGGAGTGGCACGGAATGAAGCTGTTACATACCTCAGACTGGCATTTGGGACGAACTTTGTATGGTAAAAAGCGCCACGCAGAGTTCGCTGCTTTTCTTTCCTGGTTAGAACAAATGCTGACGGAACAGGAAATAGATATTTTACTGGTCGCGGGCGATGTTTTCGATACGAACACTCCCGGTAACCGGGCTCAGGAGCTTTATTATCAGTTTTTAAGCCGTATTGCATTGGGCCCCTGCCGGCACGTGATTATTATCGGTGGTAACCACGACTCCCCTTCTTTTTTAGATGCGCCGCAACATCTTTTACGTTCGTTGAATGTGCACGTGATTGGTGCAGCTTGCGATGATCCTGCAGATGAAGTCATAACGCTTAAAAATAAACAAGGCCAGCCCGAAGCTATTATTTGTGCGGTGCCCTATTTACGTGACCGGGATTTAAGAATTTCAGCCGTTGGGGAAAGCATAGAAGAAAAAGAACAGAAGCTTCTGCAAGGTATCCGCGAGCATTATGCGGCAACCGGCGCACATGCACTTGAATGTCGTGGTGATAGCGACGTGCCTATCATTGGCATGGGCCATTTATTTACGGTTGATGGCAAGGTAGAAGAGGGCGATGGAGTGCGTGATCTCTATGTGGGTTCTCTGGGTAAGGTGCCAGCCAGCATATTTCCTGATTGCTATGATTACCTGGCGCTAGGTCATCTCCACGTCCCTCAGCGGGTAGCTGGCAAAGAAAATATGCGCTTTAGCGGTTCGCCGATTGCCATGGGGTTTGGTGAGGCCTATCAGCAAAAAAGTTTGTGTCTGGTTGAATTTGACGGCTGCCAGTGCAAGGTGGAGTTATTGCCCATTCCACTTTTTCAACGCCTGGAACGGGTAAAAGGCGATTTATCAAATGTCTCCGCGAGCCTGAAAAAACTAGCTGAAGCGGGGCAATCAGTTTGGGTTGAAGTTGATTATCAGGGCGATGCCAGTGTGTCTCAATTACGTGAGCGACTGCAGGCGGATATTGAAGACAGCCAGGTTGAAATTTTGCGGGTACGTAACGCCAAAGCTCGTAATAAGGCGCTACGCCGTGATACTGCAGAAGAGACATTAGACGAAATGAATGTGCATGAAGTTTTTCAGCGACGCTTGGCAGCGTCGGAGGTCGAAGAGCCGCAACAATTAAAGCTTAAAGATATGTACCATCAGGTGGTTAAGGCAGTGCAGGAGGCGGATACGCGTGAAGATTCTTAATCTGCGACTGAAAAACCTTAACTCTTTGGTCGGAGAGTGGGAGATAGACTTTACCGACCCCGCTTACCAGACCGATTCTATTTTTGCTATTACTGGTCCTACAGGGGCTGGTAAAAGCACCATTCTGGATGCTATTTGTCTTGCTTTATATGGCACTACACCGCGTTTAGGTAAAATTACTAAGTCAGAAAACGAGCTTATGTCACGTCAGACGGGAGCGTGTTTTGCTGAAGTTACTTTTTCTACTGCCAGCGGTAATTATCGCAGTTATTGGTCTCAGCACCGCAGTCGCAAAAAAGCAGGTGAACCCTTACAACAGCAGAAGCACGAACTGGCAGAGGCGGAAAGCGGAAAAATTCTGGAAGAAAAAGTAAGCCATGTTCCGGCAATGGTCGAGCAGCTAACAGGCATGGATTTTAAGCGATTCACTCGCTCAATGTTACTCGCTCAGGGTAGTTTCGCGGCATTTCTGACAGCCAGTGATGATGAGCGCAGCAGTATTCTTGAACAAATTACGGGCACTGCTATTTACGGTGAGTTATCCAGAGCCGCTTACCTTCGGTTTAGCGAAGAGAAACAAAAACTGAAAGATTTACAGCAGGAATTGAGCAGCGTGGAGTTGCTATCTGATGATGCAATAGCTGAACTGAACGCGCAGATCAAAAGCTTAAAAGCACAATACGATGAAACTAGCCGTTTGCACGACAAAGCCAAAGAACAAAGGCAGTGGCTGCACAAAGAAAAGCAACTTACCAGGCGCGAAGAGCAGATTGCAAACCAGTTACAGGCCTGGCAGCAAAAGAATAGAGCTTTTAGTGAGCAACGCGAGCGCTTAAGCGAAGGTGCGCAAGCTCGTCAATTTGAAGGCCTGCATGCGCGCCTGACTGTACACAGGGAAAGCCATGCTCAATACGAAAAAGATCTACGGGAGTGCCTTGAGGGTTTACCTGACGTAAAAGAAAAACGTCGTTTGCGCCGTTCTGAACTGGATATTGCTTTAAAACAATTGCAGGAAAAGAAAGATAAAGTTGAGCAGCAACTGCCACTGATTAATAAAGCCCGGGCTTTGGATAGCGAAATCAAGTCCTTGCGTGACCAGGAAGCGGCTGCGTTACAGCGGCATTCGGAGCAACAGGAAAAAATACGTCAGTATAAGTTGCGTGAAAAAAGAGCGTTGAATGAAAAAAAAGAGTCGGAACGTCTGCAACAAACACTGACCACCTGGCTTACTCAGTATCAGCGCGATGCCAGTCTGCATAATACCCGGGCAGGTATTGAATCCCGGCTTGATAACCTGGCGGAGAACCACGAGCAGCTTGCCCTGATTGAGAGCAATCAGCAGGAGGTGGCTGCTGAACTTAAGAAACTGCAGGGTCTGAAACTGGCGGATAAACACGAACAGGAACTGGAGACGGCCAGACAACGCCTGCAGGATGCCCAGCAATTGCTGGATGCACGACATCAATCCCTGCGCCTGGCGGCCAAAGTAGAAAGTCTGGAGGCTGAGCGGAACTTGCTACAGGAGGGGGAACCTTGCCCGCTTTGCGGTTCCGTCGAGCATCCTTATGCTGAACACAGCGGCCCCACAACGTCTTCCTATGAAAAAGAATACGAACAGGCCCGGGAGGCATATCTGAAGGCTGAGCAGAAACTGCAGCAGCTGAAGCTGGAACAGGTTGTTTCGGCCAAAGACCTGCAATGGGAACAGCGTCGACTGGAGGATAAAAACAACCTGTTGCAAAAAGATAAGCAGCAGGTTGAGCAGCGTATGCGCGGCCTTGAAGAACGTCTCAGTAGTGAACTTCAGCATTATCAGCTGAAGGTGCCTGTGCTGGATGATATCGCAGCGACTAAAGTAACGCTTAAGCAACGCGCAGATAGCTGGCAGGAGCATAAAGACAAACATCAGTATCTGAGTACAGTATTAGGCAATATTGCGACGAAACTGACAGCCCTTACTGAGCAGATAAGTGAAGGGCTGGAGATATTAGATGAAGCTCAGGAACGTTTGTCTAACATCGAACGGGTGCGTAAGAGCATAGAGGAGCAGCGTCGGGCTACGCTGGCAGCGGAAAATGTTGATCATTATGAAAAACAATTGCGAGCTGAGGTGAGCCAGTGTGAGGTCGATTATCAGCAGGCACAGGATCACTTTTATGAGATTAACGAAAAGTATCAAAATCATTTGAATACGATAGAGCGCCTGGAACAGCAACTGGCAGAAAGTGAACCTGTGCTGCAGAAATCTGAAGAGGAATTTGCGGCCGCTATAGCTGACTCAGACTTTGTTAGTGAGGATTTATTTTTACAGGCGCTTTTGAGTGAAGAAGAGCGAATTGCTATTCAGCATCAGGCAGAGACGTTACAACAGGAGCAACAACAGATCAGCTTTGAGCAGTCTGAGTTGAAGCGGCAGTTTGCAGAGGTCGCCGCGCTCCAGTTTGATGAAAAAAGCGAAGAAGAGTTAACCGCCGAGATAGATGGCCACCAGAAGCGCTGTGAAGAATTGCAGCAGCAACAAGGGGCATTGCAGAGTCAGCTGGATGTTAATGTAGCCAGGCAGGCGACGCTGTCCAGCAAGACCGAATTATTACAGGCGCAACAGACTGAATTTGATCACTGGTATCTGCTTAATGAGTTGATTGGCTCGGCAGATGGTAAAAAATATCGAAATTTCGCTCAAGGTCTCACGTTTGAGATTATGATCAGCCACGCTAATCAGCAGCTGGTTAAAATGACCGACCGTTATCTGTTGGTGCGTGATGAACAGGCACCTTTACAGCTAAATGTTATAGATGACTATCAGGCTGGCGAAGTTCGCTCCACGCGCAACCTGTCCGGTGGTGAAAGTTTCATTGTCAGTCTGGCACTGGCGCTTGGGTTATCCCAAATGGCCAGCCATAAAGTGCGGGTAGACTCGTTATTTCTGGATGAAGGTTTTGGTACGCTGGATGAAGAAGCCCTGGACGTCGCTTTGGATACTTTAAGCAGCTTGCAGCAGGATGGCAAAGTAATAGGGGTTATTTCGCATGTACCTGCGTTAAAAGAACGGATTGGTAACCAACTAATGATAATACCTGGGACTGGCGGCTATTCCCGAATTGAAGGCCCTGGAGTACAGGCCCACTAAAAAATAAAGAGGAAGTAAAATGAAAGGACTTAAATCAGCTTTGGGATTAGTTATTACTGCGGGGCTTGTGGCCTGTAGTTCGGAGCCAGAAAGCCAGCCAACCCAGCTTTATCACTGCGGCGCGGCTAGTATCGAAGTTACTCAATTAGACGAGCAGCAGATAAAGTTGCGATACGCTGACACTGAGTATGAACTGGAGTCAGTCGAGGCTGCGTCTGGCAGTGCTTATTCAAGCGACGATGAAGAATCGATGGCGACGATGTTCTGGTCCCAGGGTAATACTGCGATGGTCGAGATTGAAGGTCGATCTTTACCTATGTGCGCTAAGCCGGGCGCTATTATTGAGTCTTTTACCGCAAGCGGTAATGAACCATTCTGGCATCTGTCACTGGCTCAGGATGAGTTAAGGTTGCAGCGTTTAGGAGAAGAGGAAGTGGTTATCGAAGTCAGCCCTGAGCTGACCGAACAGCATACTCATTTGCATAGTGACGAGAGCAACTTACATGTAGAAATTCATCAGGAACTCTGCATAGACAGCATGAGCGGGATGAATTTTCCGCAACGCGTAAGCATGCGTTATCAGGGCGAGGAGCTGGAAGGCTGTGGTGGTTTGCCTGCGCGTCTGCTACAGGGAGTAGAGTGGCAGGTTCAGCAGCTGAAGGGTGATGACATTTCAGCGCATGAGGTGACTTTGCAGTTTATGGCGGACGGAAACATTGCCGGTCACTCTGGCTGTAATCACTATTTCGGACGTTATGATATATCTGGAGAAGGCATGCAGATAAGGGGGCTCGGCGGTACTAAAATGGCTTGTGAGCAGGAAGTCATGAATATTGAGTATGAATTCCTGGATGAGCTCGCAAAAGCAGTGCATTTTAATATGCAGGCACATGATGGCGAAGAAACGGGAGGTCTGGTTATTGAGTCCCGCCAGGGAACTATAAAAGCTGTCCGTTAGCGGGTTCCAAATATTCTATCGCCGGCATCGCCCAGCCCAGGGAGGATATAGCCCTGCTCATTGAGGCGCTCATCCTGGGCGGCGCTAAAAATCTCAACATCGGGGTGTGCCTGGATTACTTTTTCAATTCCTTCGGGAGCGGCGACCAGCACCAGTACTCTTATTTTTGTGCAGCCATGGGCTTTGAGCATATCGAGAGTCGCTATCATAGAACCACCGGTAGCCAGCATGGGATCAATGACGAGTGCGAGTCGTTCGTCCAGGTTACCAGCGAATTTCTCATAATAGGATACCGGCTGCAAAGTTTTTTCATCACGATACAAACCGACCACACTGACTTTTGCCCCGGGAATTAACTGCAACACTCCGTCCAGCATGCCAATGCCGGCACGTAATATGGGTACCACCGTTACTTTTTTACCCTTCAGACGTTTGATTTCAATGCGTTCATTGTTCCAGCCGTTCAGAAAAGCCGGTTCCAGCTCGAGATCTTTAGTGGCCTCATAGGTCAATAGATTAGCCAGTTCGTTGGCCAGTTCGCGAAAGTTTTTAGTGCTGATATCCGGAGAGCGCATGAGACCAATTTTATGCTGAACTAAAGGGTGGCTAAGGATTTGTAATGACATAATATGCTCTGCTTAAACTGAAAAGATATCAGCTATTATAGCCATCTGAGAGTAAAAACAAAAAACGCCAGTCGGCTACCCGGCTGGCGTTTTTGGCATCACTATTATTATTTAGTCACCGAGTGAAAGCAGTGTGGCGTTGCCACCTACTGCGGTGATGTTATCGCTGAAGGTTTTTTCAGTCATAAAGGCATACAGGTAGTGAGGACCACCTGCTTTAGGACCGGTACCGGACAGACCCTGACCGCCAAATGGCTGTACACCGACAATAGCGCCAATCTGGTTACGGTTAATATAGACGTTACCAACATTGATCTTGCGTGCTACATCATAGGCAAAGGTTTCATTGCGACTATGAATACCAAAGGTTAAACCGAAACCAGTGTCATTGATGTCATTTATGACCTTATCGACTTCTTTATTCTTGAAGCGGATAACATGCAAAATAGGGCCAAAGTTTTCGCGTACTAGCTGACTGATACTATCAATTTCGATAGCGGTCGGTGTAACAAAGGTTCCACCCTGAGTATATTCAGGCATAGGAGCTTCGCCGATTATCGTACCGGCTTGCTGGATATCCTGAATATGTTGTTCCAGGTTAGTTTTAGCGATACCGTCAATCACCGGACCAACGTCAGTTTTGTGATCGATAGGATCGCCAACGGTTAATTCCGCCATAGAGCCTTTTAGCAGATCGAGTACGCGGTCGGCGATGTCGTCCTGCACGTAAAGTACACGTAATGCAGAACAGCGCTGGCCAGCACTGGCAAAAGCGCTATGCACGACGTCAGTAACCACCTGTTCTGGCAGAGCGGTGGAATCAATCATCATAGCGTTCTGACCACCGGTTTCAGCGATCAGTGGCACTATAGTGCCACTACGTGCAGCCAATGCCCGGTTAATAGCCTGGGCGGTATTAGTGGAGCCAGTAAAACAAACGCCCCCAATATTCTCCTGGCTCACCAGATAAGCACCAATTTCAGCACCGTTGCCGGGTAAGAAGTGCAACACGTCGCCTGGAATACCAGCTTCCAATGCCAGTTGTACCGCACGATAGGCGATTAACCCAGTCTGCTCTGCCGGTTTAGCAATAACACAGTTACCGGTGGCTAAAGCAGCGGTAACCTGACCTAAAAAGATAGCCAGTGGGAAGTTCCACGGGCTGATGCAGACAAAAGTGCCGCGACCCTGAACAAAAAGTTCGTTCTTCTCGCCGGTTGGCCCTGGCAGTTTTTCACCTTCGCTCATTAACTCACGCGCTTTAATCGCGTAATAACGACAGAAATCGACGGCTTCACGGACTTCATCAACTCCATCCTGCAGGCTTTTGCCAGCTTCCAGGGTGCAAAGTGCGATCAGCTCATGCATGTTCTCTTCCAGCAGATCAGCCAGCTTTTCAAGCTTCACTGCACGATCGTCAGCTTTGGTTCGGGTCCAGGCCGGGAAAGCCTGGTTAGCAATGGTCAGTGCTTTTTCGGCCAGCTTAGCGTCAGCCCAGCCGATGGTGCCCATCTGCTGTGAGGTCTGCTGTGGGCTGGTGACTGAGACTTTGTGGTCAGCAGTTACCAGCTCGCCACCAATGATAGGTCCACCCTGCCATTGGTTGTTTTGGTAGCTGCGAATTTTTTCGAAGAATTGGTCACCTTGAGAGTGAATATTCATATTGAGTCCTGAAGAGTTTTTACGTGAACCTAGGATGCCTTTAGGCAGAGGAATCTTGTCGTTGGCCAGAGAAGGTTTCTTGCGCAGGTTTTCCAGCGGGTGCTCGACCAGCTCGTCCACCTCTACACTAGGATCCAGTAATTTGTGTACGAAAGAGCTGTTGGCACCATTTTCAAGCAAACGGCGCACCAGATATGGCAGTAAATCTTTATGTTCACCTACAGGTGCATAAATACGTACAGTACGACCTTTATCTTCTTTCAATACGGTGTTGTATAAGTCTTTACCCATACCATGCAGGCGTTGGAATTCATAACGTCGGCCATCTTTAGCCAGTTCCTGAATGGCAATAATGGATTGCGCATTATGAGTTGCAAACTGTGGGTATAAGTTACCTTCAGTCTGTTCACTCAGCAGATACCGGGCACACGCCAGGAAAGATACGTCAGTACTCGCCTTGCGGGTAAATACAGGGTAGCCGTCGAGGCCAAGCTGTTGGGACAGTTTGATTTCAGTGTCCCAGTAGGCGCCTTTAACCAATCGAATCGGTATCTCGTCACCTATTTCTTTGGCCAGCGCGTTAACCCAGCAAAGTACAGGTAAAGCACGGGTAGAATAGGCTTGAACGACCAGGCCAAAGCGTGGCCAGTCTTTGCATACACCGCTACGGTAAACTTTTTCAAAGAGCTCAAGGGAAGGCTCCAGGCGATCCATCTCTTCGGCGTCTATAGTGACTCCAACATCGGCCTGTTTAGCCAGCTTTATCAGCTCCAGCAGGTCAGTTGCCAGCTCGTCCAGAATGCGATCATGGTTAGACGCTTCATAACGCGGGTGCAATGCAGATAGCTTAATGGAGATCGTAGGACGGGGTACGTCCGGATTATTGAATTTTTCCGCGGCTACTGTTTTTATCGAATCCACATAAGCGTTGTGGTAACGCTTTGCATCTTTCATGGTCAGCGCAGCTTCACCCAGCATGTCGTACGCGTGGGTATAACCGATGTCGCGATTCTTACGGCTGTTTTTGAGCGCTTCTTCGATGCTCCGACCGAGCACAAACTGCTTACCCATGAGCTGCATAGCATGATGGGTTGCATTGCGCACTACAGGCTCGCCAAGGCGTTTTACCAGGCGGCGGAAGCGTGACACCGGTGTGTCTTCTTCGCGGCCTTTAGGATTAATTACCTGAGTCGTGAGGTTCAAAGCCCAGGTACCTGAATTGACCAGCATAGATTCGCTTTTTTTCAGGTAATCTTTCCAGGCACCGCCGGAAAGCTTATCGCGAATTAATGCGTCGGCGGTAGGGCCATCAGGAATGCGTAGCAGAGCTTCAGCCAGACACATTAATACAATACCTTCCTGAGTATCCAGGCTGTATTGCTGTAGAAATGCGTCAACACCGTCACCACGACCGGCATCCCGGCGGACCTGCTTAACCAGTTCACGGGACTTGTCAGTCTGTCGTTGAATGGTTTCTTCGTCGCTGGGAAGCAGAGCGATTAACTCTTTCAGGTAGCTTTCTTCGTCGACAATATAATTGTCTGAGACAGCTTTCCATAGTTCATCCAGCTGGTTGCCATCATAATGTGCTTCTAACACTTTACTCGCTTTGAACATTACATCTCCTGTAAAACTCTGTCGAAGCGAATTCGACTTGGCTACCCCCACTTTGGGTATTGACGCCAGTATATGACTATTTTCTGCTTGGTAAAGCCTAGTTGTAGCCTAATTTTGGCAGAAAACACAAATTTAAGGACGAAACGAAGGCTAACTGCGATATTTTACACTTTATTCATTATTCTTGAGTCCTTTGCTACTTCAGCATAAGCTTGCATTATTGCAAATAAACTCAGATAAACAGAGCACTGATGAATCAAGAGAGCGAACTTAAATTTACCTTCTCCGCAGCCGATGACAAGGCTCTGCGGAGCTATTTGAATAAGTGTACCAGCGCGCAGCAAAGTCGCCACCTGATTAATGAATACTTTGATACCGCAGAAAAAGATCTGCAGCGTTTCCGTATTGGCTGCCGCATTCGCCGCTGGCGCACAGAGCAAGGGATGGAAGCGGAACAGACAATTAAACTGGCAGGTACGGTAAATAATGGATTACATCAGCGACCGGAATACAACCTCCCGGCAACTGATTTGCAAACGCCCGATTTAACAAGTTTTCCTGCCGATATATGGCCTTCTGATATGGATATAAGTGTTATAAATAAGGAGTTACTGCTGCAGTTTAGCGTAGACTTCGAACGTTCGATTTGGATTGCTGATTTCAACTCTGATAATGCAGAAAATAGGATTGAAATAGCTCTTGATGATGGCTTTATTCGAGCCGGAGACCAGACCCAGCGAATTTATGAGCTGGAACTTGAATTGTTGTCGGGTTCGGTTGATGCTTTACGCAGTTTTGCTGACCAGTTAAATCAATCAGTACACCTAACTGCCTTTGATGAAAGCAAAGCGCAGCGCGGTTATGCATTGATGCAGGGGAGATAATAATTTGCAGCCATTACGGCCAGAGCATACCAGTTATGAGAAATTACCAGCTTTGCTGCAAAAGGAAGCAGAGAACAGCTGGTCTTTAATTGTTGACGCGCATCCGCAGCTTGAGGAGTTAGCTCAGGATGAACGTGACTGGTTACGTTGGTTAGTGGCTATCAGTGACTTCATTGGCTGGGTATTGCGCCGTTATGGCATGCAGGCGTATCAGGTTATCCGGATTAAAGAACCTCCCGAATATACTCCTTTGGTAACTCAGGCGCTGCAGAACTGTGATAATGAAGACAATGCGATGGCTGAGATTCGTCGTCTACGTCATACCCAGCTGGCCCGTTTGGCAGCGTTGGATTTAAGCGGACAGTTGTCGCTCACTGATTTCTTTACCGCAAATACAGCTTTGGCGGACGCTTTAATCGAACAAAGCACCCAATGGCTGGAGAAGTTTTATCGACCGCGCTGGGGCCAGGCTCTGGATGAGCAGGGCGAGATACTTCCGCTAGTGATCATCGCGATGGGAAAACTCGGCGGTGAAGAACTTAATTTTTCTTCTGATATTGATTTGATCTTTTGTTACCCAATCCAGGGAGAAACTCAGGGCGGGCGACAAAATCTGGAACATAGCATTTATTTTACCCGTATGGGGCAGGCACTAATAAAAATGCTCGGTCAGCAAACGGTTGATGGTCAGGCGTTCAGGGTGGATATGAGGCTGCGGCCTTTTGGCCAGGCCGGACCGATGGCCACAAGTTTCTCAGCATTGGAAGACTATTATCAGGAACAAGGGCGGAACTGGGAACGTTATGCCATGGTGAAAGCCCGCTACCTGAACCTGAGTGAGCCATGGCGCGAAGAGCTGTATAACCTGTTACGACCCTTTGTATTCCGTCGTTATCTGGATTACAGCGCTATTGAAGCGCTGCGTAAAATGAAATTGTTAATCAATCAGGAAGCGCGCCGACGGGGTGTCAGCGATAATATCAAACTGGGACTTGGCGGTATCCGTGAAGTGGAATTTATTGCCCAGGCTTTTCAGTTGATTCGTGGCGGCCGTGAGCGAGACCTGCAAACCCGCTCCTTATTGCCCGCATTAGAAGCTTGCGCTGAGCATAATTTATTGAGTAAAGGCGACGCCGCAGAGTTGCAGCAAGCTTATGCCTGCCTGCGAAAAATTGAACATATTTTACAGCAACTGCATGATGAACAGACTCAGAGTTTGCCGCAAGAGGAGCTGGATCAGATGCGTCTGGCAGAGGCTTGCGGACGACCTGATTTTGTAACCTTGATTAAAGATCTGCAACAACAGATGCAAAACATTCATCGACATTTCTTAGCTGTGATCGGTGGCGAAGAGGAAATGATGGGTGAAGAAGACAGTGATCTGGCTATTTTATGGCAGGACTTGCTGGCCGATGAAACTGCTCATGAAGTACTTGAAGAAGCGGGCGTTGAAGATGCTGCTACCTGGTGGCAAAAAATCAATGGTTTCCGGCAGGACGTGCGAAAGCGTACACCAGGCCCACGGGGCCGGGAACTGCTTGCGCAGCTAGTACCTGTGCTGGTGGAGCTGAGCATCAGGAAAAGTGGCAGTAGTGATTTACTGGCGCGTATTTTTTCAGTCTTACAGCAGATTGCTTCACGCACGACCTATCTGGAGTTATTGGCTCACAATAAAGGAGCCAGGGAACAGCTGGTGTTGCTGTGCAAAGATAGTCCCTGGATAGCGGGGCAGCTGGCCCGTTACCCACACCTACTGGATGAATTAATAGATCCTGCACAATTGTATGACCTTCCTGAAGTGGACAGCTATAAAGCGTCTGTGCATGAATTTATGGCGCGTATTCCGCTGGACGACATGGAAGCGCAGATGGAAACTCTGCGCCAGGCGAAACAGGCATTTCAGCTTAAGATAGCTGCCGCAGATGTGAGCAAGGCAGTGCACTTAATGCGGGTTAGCGATCACCTGACGCATCTTGCTGAAGCCGTTATTGAACAGGTAGTCATAATGGCCTGGCAACAACTAACCGAACGCCACGGTGTGCCACCAGGACGAGATGCCCATAACAGCGGTTTTGCCGTACTTGGTTATGGCAAACTGGGTGGTATGGAATTGGGTTACGGTTCCGATTTGGATCTGGTATTTGTTTGCGACGATATCCCAGATGCGCAAACGGATGGTCAGCGTCCTATTGATGTACAACAGTTTTATCTGCGGCTGGCACAGCGCGTACTGCACCTGTTCACTACCCGCACCATGTCAGGGGTGCTCTATGAAGTGGATATGCGGCTACGACCATCCGGCAGCGGCGGCTTATTGGTTATTCAACTGGCCACTTACAGTGATTACCTGTCACGGGAAGCCTGGACCTGGGAATTGCAGGCTCTGGTTCGTGCCAGAATGGTATTCGGCCATGCTGAATTACGTGAGCGTTTTCTTAAAATACGTGAAGAGCAACTGAAATTAGTCAGAGATGAGCAAGAATTGCGGGCGGACATTGTAAAAATGCGCGCCCGCATGCGCGAACATTTGTGGAAGAAACACGCGGATCAGCTGGATATTAAACAAATGCCGGGAGGCGTTGCTGATATTGAATTTATTACTCAGTTTCTGGTTTTGCTGCATGCCCATGAACATACTCATAAGCTCTGTCGTTATACTGACAACGTGCGAATTTTGAACACAGCCCGGCAACTTGAAATTTTGCCTGAACAGGATTATCACGATTTAGTAGACGCTTATCAGGCTTACCGTATAGAGTCTCATCGGCTGGCGCTTGCGGAAAGGGGAGGGTTGAGCGATCAGGATTTCTCAACCCATATTAATAAAGTGAAAGCGATCTGGTCGCGAATGCTGGAGCCTGATTAGCGGTAATAGCTAGGCATATCAGTTTCCGGTCGGGTCTTAAAACGTCGGTGAACCCACATATAAAGTTCCGGCTGCATTGCTATAGCGCGCTCTACTTCTTTGTTTATCCGGCTGGCGTCCTCAACAAGGTCGCCTGTCGGAATATCTTCCTGCAATGGGTAAAAATGCAGATGATAACCGCGACCTTTAGGTAAGCGTTTACATACACTAACAAGAGGTCGCGCTTTTTTCAGTCCGGCAAAAATACTGGTGCCAGTGGTAGTACAGGCGTCCGGAACATCAAACAAAGGTACAAAGACGCTGCGTCGGGGACCATAATCCTGATCCGGCAGGTAGCCACAAACTTCGCCGTCGTTGAGTGCCCGAATCATGCCCCGGACATCCTTTCGCTGAATCATGTATTTGTTACTGCGACTACGGCCTTTGGTTTGCAGATATTCCATCAACGCGTTGTTATGTGGGCGGTACAAACCTATGGACGGATGGTGTAAACCAACCACCCGGGCATGTACTTCCAGGTTCAGAAAGTGGAATAACAAAACAAGGCTGCCATAGCCATTATCAATATTATGCTGAATATGTTCCCAGCCTGATATGGTTAGTTTGCGCTTGAGCCGCCAGTCAGGCCACCACCAGGCAATTCCTGTTTCAAATAGTGCAATGCCATTATTCGCGAAGTTTTCTTTTAATAATTGCTCGCGCTCTTCGGTGGGCATATCAGGGTAGCAAAGTTGCAGATTACGGCGCGCAATTTTGACCCGCTTGGGAAGTATTTTATAAAGTAACTTGCCCAGGCCTCGGCCTAAAACCAGCTGCAGCCGGTAAGGTAACCAGGACAGAGCATATAGCACACCTACACCAAGCCAGGTTGGCCAGTATTTAGGAAGCAGAAAGCGAGCCTGAAAAGAGGGTAGGGCAACAGCGTTTTTATTCACAGTAAAACTCTTTGTAATAAACCGGGATCAGTCTAACTGAATTTGCTTGTAGCGAAAAGGCAGGTAAAAAACAGCCGGCTTAAGCCGGCTGTTTTTATTTTATTGTTGCTGAATATCCGGGTCAGGTATTGGAGCTTCCGGTGTTTCTGCTCGCTCGGCTGGCATTAAGGCATCATTGACAGCAAATAAGTCGTCTTCGCTGATAGTCCCTGCGGCCTGTTCCAGGGTTAAAACGCCCCGAATGTAGCCATAGCGGGCTTCCGATAGATTGCGTCGTGCATTAAACAGGTTACGGGTACTGTCGAGTACATCTACAATAGTACGGGTACCGACTTCAAAACCTGCCTGAGTTGCATTTAAAGCACTTTCTGCTGAAACCACCGCTTGCTCTAGTGCGCGGATAGTGGAAATGTTTGCCACTACGTCCAGATAAGCCGTACGCACGGTACGTTCAACCTGACGACGGTTCTCTTCCAGAGTCTGACTGACGGCAACGTAGTCATTACGTGCTTCTTCAGTGCTGGCTACGGTGCGACCACCCAGATACAAAGGCAGATTTAGCTGCAAGCCAATCTCGCTTGTGTTCAAGCCATTAGTCCTGAGTCTCTGATCACCGCTGTGACGTGTAGCATCGCTGTTGCCGTAGCTTGCACTTAGTCTGACGGTTGGATAATGTCCCGTGCGCGCCAGTTCAATGTTCTGGTCGGCGATTTCAAGAGCGCTACGGCTGATTAATAACTGCAAATTTCTTTCGTGAGCGGTATCCACCCAGCGACGCGCTCCGGTAGGTTGCGGTGATGCCGGGTCAAAGCGCTCCGTATTCAGCACCTGAATATCCTGATGTGAACGCCCGGTGATTTCACGCAAGGCTTCAAGGGCAATTTCTACCTGGTTCTGTGCCTGAATTTCCTGGGCCAGGACATTGTCGTACTGTGCCTGCGCTTCATGCACATCGGTAATAGCGATCAAACCAACCGAGAAACGCTGACGGGTTTGATCCAGCTGGCGCTCAATAGCGCGTTTTTCTGCTCGTGCGAACTCAAGGTTATCCTGAGCGGCTAATACGTTAAAATAAGCATCCGTAACACGCAGCATTAACTGCTGACGGGAAAGCAGATAATTCACTTCCGCCTGATAGGCCTGCTTTTCTACAATGCCGGTGCTGCGCCAGGTACCCAAATTAAATACCTGTTGCGATAAGTTAATTTCCTGGCCAAAAGTACGGGTTCTGGTGCTGTTAATAACGTTGGGGTTATCAATATTGGCAGATTCTACATCCCTATAGGAATAACCTACCTGAAGATTTATTTGCGGCCACCAGTCAGCGCGGGAAACATCCACTGATGATTTGGCTGCATCACGTTCCGAAGCGGCACGTAGTAATTGTGGATCATTTTCTAGTGCCATGCGATAGATATCGGTAAGATCGGTGGCATTAGCGGTAATACTGGAGACGCCGAGGCTAATACTCAGGGTAAGCGTCAGTAATCTGATTTTCATCGATATTTTCCCTTGTCATATTGGAAATTTTTATATTTCTGAGCCTGTAAATCCTAACTGGCCACATGTTAGCGCGTTTTGCTTTAAAAGCGTATGCTAAAGAACATTTTTTCGCCGCTTGCAAGTGTAACAGAATGTTTGATTGTAACGCCTCTGGATCGGTAACATATCACGCATTCAGGTTGTTTAAATTAGAGACTTTAAAGCAAAGGAGTTCCTGTGTCTAAGTTGACAGAAGGGAAAGTGGAGTTTTCGGCAGGGGATGTACGGATTCTGGATAAAAAGCCTCTCCATCAGGGCTTTTTTAAGACCACTTTATATCGCTTGCAGCACCGCCTTTTTAAAGGAGGCTGGAGCGAGGAAATTGAACGGGAAGTGATGGACCGGGGCCATGCCGTGGTAGTTTTGCCTTATGATCCGGTGCGTGATGAAATTGTGATGCTCGAGCAATTCCGCGTGGGCGCGCTGGCCACCAGTGAAAGCCCCTGGCTAATTGAACTGGTGGCAGGCATGACAGAGTCTGATGAGAGCATTGAGAATGTCGCGCACAGAGAACTGGATGAAGAAGCCGGACTTACCTGTGATCGTTTAACTTACGCTATGAGTTATTTATCCAGCCCGGGCGGTTTGACTGAGCGGATATATATTTACATGGCGCGCGTAGATGCGACTCAGGCAAGTCTTTATGGTGGGCTTGATAGTGAGCATGAAGATATACGGATACAACCGGTAGCCCGGGAGCAAGTAATGCAGATGCTTGAGTGTGGTGTGCTGGATAATGCGGCGACGGTGATTGCATTACAGTGGCTGGCGTTGCACCATGAAGTCTTGTGTGATGAGTGGAATCAACAGGTAGATGAGAAGTAACCGATGAAGAAGCGGCAGTACGTACATAACCTGCGAGAGATGCAGAGTCTGGCCGAACGCAACTATGCGGCTGCAGCCAGTTTGTTGCCGGATACTTTTGCCGTAGGCGAGAGTCGCACCCTGGCTATTGGTGAGCAGCTCACTTTTGAAGTTAGAATACTGACCGATGCACCTTATACGACAGATATAAAAATTGAGCAGTTGCAGCCATTATCGCCTGACTATCTGAAGTCCAGCTTCACGGTACGTTTGTACCACGATATGCAGCTGGCGGAGATGATTGCCAGTCAGGGTTTGGACAGGTTTGCGGCTCATTATGAGCAGCCAAACGAGAACATGCATCAGCGTGATGAAAAACGTCAGATAAATAATTTTCTGGCCGATTGGCTGCGCCTCTGTTTCAATAAGGGCCGTTGGCAGGATTTGACAGCGCAGGCTGCCGGAATGTCTTTTAAGTTTCAGGTAAAGCATAATAATGAGTGATTATAAAGCGGATGCTATTGAGGTCCTGAATGGCCTCGAACCGGTGCGTCGACGCCCCGGAATGTACACGGACACAACCCGACCTAACCACCTGGCCCAGGAAGTTATTGATAACAGTGTCGATGAAGCGCTGGCCGGGCACGCTCGTTCCATCACCGTAATTCTACATGACGATCAGTCTTTGGAAGTACTGGATGACGGGCGTGGCATGCCGGTTGATATTCATCCGGAAGAAGGTTTACCCGGTGTCGAACTGATCATGACTAAGTTGCATGCAGGGGGCAAATTCTCGAATAAGAACTACCAGTTTTCCGGTGGTTTGCATGGGGTCGGCATTTCAGTGGTTAATGCCTTGTCGACAAAGCTGGATGTAACGGTTAAGCGCGACGGTCAGGTTTATGAAATGAGTTTTGCTAGTGGCGATAAAACTCGTGAACTTGAAGTGACAGGTACCGTCGGCAAGCGCAATACAGGTACCCGCCTGCGTTTCTGGCCTGATGTCAGTTATTTTGACAGCCCTAAATTTTCAGTCACTCGTCTGATGTATCAGTTACGCGCCAAAGCCGTGTTATGTCCGGGGCTGGCGATTAAGTTTATTGACCATAATCAGAACCTGGAAGAAAACTGGTTATACGAAGGTGGTTTACAGGACTACCTGTGTGAGGCGGTAAAAGATTTTGAACGTATACCGGAAGAGCCTTTTATTGGCGATTTCAGTGCCTCAGAAGAAGCCGCTGCCTGGGCTGTCACCTGGTTGCCTGAAGGCGGCGAGGGTATTCATGAAAGTTATGTCAATCTGATCCCAACTGCACAGGGCGGTACTCATGTTAATGGCCTGCGTCAGGGCATGCTGGAAGCACTGCGCGAATTCTGTGAATTCCGTAACCTGTTACCACGCGGTGTGCGCTTAACGCCAGAAGATATCTGGGAACGTTGTAGTTTTATTCTTTCCATTAAAATGTCAGACCCGCAGTTTTCCGGACAAACCAAGGAACGCCTGTCGTCACGGCAGACTTCTGCTTTTGTTAGTGGCGTAGTAAAAGACGCTTTCAGTTTGTGGCTGAATGAACACACCGATTTGGCGGAGCAGATAGCTGAGCTGTGCATTACCAATGCGCAACGTCGTATGCGTGCAAGTAAAAAAGTGATACGTAAACGGGTCACCCAGGGGCCTCCATTGCCGGGCAAACTGACTGACTGTGCCAGTCAGGACACTTCACGCAGTGAACTCTTTCTGGTCGAAGGGGATTCAGCCGGCGGGTCTACCAAGCAGGCCCGGGATCGCGACTTTCAGGCGGTGATGCCGCTACGGGGGAAGATCCTTAATTCCTGGGAAGTGGACTCTGATCAGGTGCTGGGCTCGCAGGAAATTCACGATATTTCAGTCGCTTTGGGCGTTGATCCCGGAGCTCCTGACCTGGCCAAATTACGCTACGGTAAAATATGTATTCTGGCGGATGCGGATTCAGACGGTTTACATATCGCGACCTTATTATGCGCACTCTTTGTGCGCCATTTCCCTTCACTAGTGGCCGCTGGTCATGTCTACGTGGCTATGCCGCCGTTATACCGTATTGATGTCGGCAAAGAAGTGTTTTATGCACTGGATGAAAGTGAAAAGCAGGGTGTTCTGGATCGTATTGAAGCAGAGAAGAAACGCGGCAAGGTAAACGTGCAGCGCTTTAAAGGTCTGGGTGAAATGAACCCCATTCAGTTACGCGAAACCACCATGGATCCCAATACCCGGCGACTGGTGCAATTAACTATTACCGATATGCACGAAACTGAAATGTTAATGGATATGCTGCTGGCAAAAAAACGCTCAGGCGACCGCCGCAGCTGGTTAGAATCGAAAGGCAACCTGGTAGAACTGGCTTAAATTATGAGTACTATGCTGGAAAGCGAAGAACAGCTTGAAATGCATCGCTTCACTGAAGATGCGTATTTAAATTATTCGATGTACGTGATCATGGACCGGGCCTTACCGAACGTAGGTGATGGCCTTAAGCCCGTGCAACGACGTATTGTGTATGCGATGTCAGAACTGGGTTTGTCGGCACTGGCTAAGTACAAAAAGTCAGCGCGTACTGTCGGTGACGTATTAGGTAAGTTTCACCCTCATGGTGATTCAGCCTGTTATGAAGCCATGGTGTTGATGGCACAGCCATTCTCATACCGTTATCCGTTAATTGACGGACAGGGCAACTGGGGTTCGCCGGATGACCCTAAGTCATTTGCGGCTATGCGTTATACTGAATCCCGTCTCTCGCGTTTCAGTGAAGTCTTGTTATCAGAACTTGGCCAGGGCACTTCGGACTGGATACCCAACTTCGACGGCACCATGAGTGAACCTCAGGTACTACCGGCTCGATTGCCGCACATTCTGTTGAATGGTGTAACCGGCATAGCCGTGGGTATGGCGACTGACATACCGCCGCATAATGCCCGCGAAGTCGCCAACGCCTGTGCCTTGTTGCTGGATAATCCGAAAGCCGAACTAGAAGATTTGATGGAGTTTGTAAAAGGTCCGGACTATCCAACGGATGCTGAAGTCATAACCCCCGCCAAAGATTTAGAGCAGATTTATCGTACCGGTCGTGGCTCGATAAAAATGCGTGCTACCTACACCATAGAAGAAGGGGAGATTGTCATTGAAGCGCTCCCTCACCATTCCTCGGGTGCACGTATTCTTGAGCAAATCGCGGGCCAGATGCAGGCGAAAAAGCTGCCATTGGTGGCTGATCTGCGTGATGAGTCAGATCATGAAAACCCGACTCGTCTGGTGGTCGTGCCGCGTTCCAACCGGGTGGATACTGACCAGTTAATGGCGCATTTGTTTGCTACTACGGATTTAGAGAAAAACTTCCGGGTTAACCTCAATATGCTGGGCCTGGACGGACGGCCCCAGGTGAAGTCGCTGGTGACTATTCTTGGCGAATGGCTGCAGTTCCGTCTGCAGACCGTAACCCGTCGCCTGCAATACCGCCTGGATAAAGTTGAAAGCCGTCTGCATATTCTGGAAGGTTTGTTGATTGCTTTTCTGAGCATCGACGAAGTCATAGAAATTATTCGTACCGAAGATAAACCTAAGCCGGTGCTGATGGAGCGCTTTAAGCTCACAGCAACCCAGGCTGAAGCCATTCTGGAACTGAAATTACGCCACCTGGCCAAGCTTGAAGAGCAGAAGTTACGCGGCGAGCAGGACGAACTGGCGAAAGAGCGGGATAAGCTAACTACCTTGTTAAGCTCAGACCGTCGTATGAAGACTTTGATCAAAAAAGAACTGCTGGCCGATGCGGAAAAATATGGCGATGACCGTCGTTCACCACTGGTTGAGCGGGGCGAGTCCAAAGCGCTGAGCGAGCGCGAATTGGCACCATCTGAACCTGTTACTGTAGTGCTGTCGAAAAAAGGCTGGGTACGTTCAGCTAAAGGCCACGACGTAGATGGTTCCGGATTAGGTTATAAGTCCGGTGACGAATTCCTGGCGGCGGCCAAAGGGCGCAGTAATCAGCCAGTTGTGTTTATCGACTCGTCCGGGCGCAGTTTTGCCTGTGAAGCCCATACCCTGCCTTCCGCCCGCACACATGGCGAGCCCTTAACCGGGCGCTTTAGCCTGGTCAGTGGCGAAGTTATTGAACAGGTATTGATGGGCGAGAACGAACAGGAATATCTGGTCGGTTCTGACGCCGGTTATGGGTTTGTGACTAAGTTCTCGGATATGCAAAGTCGAATGAAGAACGGTAAGGCATTGCTAAGCCTGCCAAGTGCATCCCGGGCATTACCACCAGTCGCCGTGTCTGATTTTGCCACCGATCAGGTGGTGGTGATTTCCAACGAGGGCCGCATGCTGGTCTTCCCATTAGCTGATATGCCACAGCTGAGCAAAGGCAAGGGCAATAAGATGCTAAGCATCCCAACGACCCGCGCTAAGTTGCGCGAAGAGTATGTCAGTGCAATTTCGGTAGTGCCTGCGGAGAGCAGTGTGACCGTATTGGCGGGTAAACGTAAGCTGGTACTGAAACCTGCAGACCTTGAACACTATCGCGGTGAGCGCGGTCGTAGGGGCAATAAACTGCCTCGTGGACTGCAACGGGTGGATGCGATTCTGGCTGGTGAGCATTAAGCTAAAAAAAAGGTCACACCTGTACGCTGAAACGAGAAATCCGTTTATGAAGCAGGTATACTTGGCGCATCAAAAACATAGTGAGAGTGACCGATGTTAGCTGCAGTCAGACTATTAATTTTAGCAATTCTCTTTATTCTGGTTGGTGTGTTTGGGTGTTTGTTTTTAATACTGCGCCCATTCCACCGCAATAACACCGCTATCATGGCGCATGCTTTTGGCCGGATGCATCGTGTTATTGGACTCAAGCTTGAGATACGGGTGCCGCCTGAAGTGGAAAAGGGCGGGCCTTTTGTATTTATCGCCAACCATCAGAACAGCTATGACATCCTTACCATGAGCCGCTCCCTGTTACCAGGCACGGTCAGCATTGGTAAAAAAAGCCTGAAGTGGGTTCCTTTCTTTGGTCAGGTTTACTGGCTGGCTGGAAATATTTTAATTGATCGCAAAAACAGCGGCAAAGCCCATGGCACTATTTCGAGTGCGGCTAATGCGATTAAAGAACGCCAGCTTTCAGTGTGGATGTTTCCGGAAGGTACCCGTAGTTATGGCAAGCGTTTATTACCCTTTAAAACCGGTGCTTTTCATACCGCATTGCAAGCGGATGTGCCGATAGTGCCCGTGTGCATGTCGAGTACCCACGATCAGGTAAAGCTGAATCGCTGGCGTAATGGCACTGTCATTCTTGAAATGATGGCGCCCATTAGCACCGAAGGCCTGACAAAAAATGATGTTCGTCCCTTAATGCAACAGTGCCATGAGCAAATGGATGCTAAAATAGCAGAACTGGACGCTGAGGTGGCAGCCAGAGATAAAGCAATTGCTTGATGCAGGAGGGCTTAATGAGCGATCAGGAATTTGAAATATTAGACAGTGAACAGGCATGCCGTGCTTTTACCCGGGAAACCCTGAATGAACTGCAGGAAGCCGGTGCAGAACTGGAAACCGTGCACCTGATTGAGCATCATTTATTTAGCGTTAATTTTGATAACCTGGAAAAAGCAGTGGTAGAGCTGGTTAAAAAAGGGTACGAAGTTGACGATGCCGATGAAGTTGAACTGGACGACGGCAATACGGGGTATTGCTGTGACATCCTGATTGAAAGCCCATTACAGCAGGATGCCATTAATCAGCAGACGGACGTTATTTATGCGCTGGTGGATAAGTTTAATCTTGAGTATGACGGCTGGGGTACTTACCTGCCAGAGCTGGACGATGAAGAAGATTATGAGAACGAGAATGAGGATGAGGGCGACGATGCGCCCGTCATCCATTAACTCTTAACTACTCCTGCTACATAGCTGCAATCTTAGCCCGTTGCTGGGTTAAGGTTGCCAGCGTCTCTTCCTGCTCAGCAAGCTTAGCTCTTTCCTTATCAATAACAGCGGCCGGCGCTTTGCTGACAAAACTCTCGTTACCTAGCTTGCCCTGCACCCGTTTGATTTCACCATTAGCTTTATCGATTGCCTTGTCCAGACGTGCCAGTTCGGCGTCTTTATCAATTAAACCGGCCATTGGGATATGCAGCTCCAGCTTACCTATCAGAGCAGTTGCTGACGCCGGGCCTTCTTCAGCATCGGACAAGAAGTCGATGCTTTCCAGTTTCGCCAGGGCTTTCAGGAAGCTGGCATTCTGCTGCAACCGACGGCTGGCAGTTTCGTCAGCGTGTTGAAGCAATAAAGGCAGTGCTTTGTTCGGCGAAATGTCCATTTCACCGCGAATGTTACGCACTCCTTCAATGACCTGTTTCAGCCACTCCATGTCCGCCATAGCCTGCGGATACTGCTCAGTTTCAACCTGAGGGAAAGGCTCCACCATGATGCTCTTACGGCTGCTGGTGTCGATACCAGATACTGGCGCGACCCGTTGCCAGATAGCTTCAGTAATATAAGGCGTAATAGGGTGCAGCATGCGCAGTAGTTTTTCTAAGGTCCGTATCAGGGTCTGACGGGTGCCCCGTTGCTGGGCTTCGCTGCCGTTAAAGATAACCGGCTTGGTCAGCTCCAGATACCAGTCACAGAACTGGTTCCAGGTAAATTCATAAGCAATAGCCGCGGCCTGGTCAAAACGGTATTGATCTAAAGCTTTACGGAATTCTGCCACCGCCTGGTTACTGCGCTCGATAATCCATTGATCGGCTAATGACAGTTCAATCTCGCCGCCATCCAAACCACAGTCATGTTCTTCAGTGTTCATTAACACATAACGACTGGCGTTCCACAGCTTGTTGCAGAAGTTACGATACCCTTCCAGGCGTCTCATGTCCCAGTTTATATCACGGCCGGTTGAAGCCAGTGCCGTTAAGGTGAAACGCAACGCATCGGTGCCGTGAGCAGTAATGCCTTCAGGGAATTCTTTGCGGGTACGTTTGGCGATTTTATCTGCCTGCTTGCCCTGCATCATATTAGCCGTGCGTTTTTCCAGCAGGCCATCCAGTGAAATGCCGTCAATCATATCCAGAGGGTCCAGCACGTTGCCTTTGGATTTGGACATTTTCTGGCCTTCTTCGTCACGGATAAGCCCTGTGACGTAGACCTTTTTAAAGGGTACCTGAGGCTGACCTTTCTCGTCTTTCAGAAAGTGCATGGTCATCATGATCATGCGTGCTACCCAGAAGAAAATAATGTCAAAACCTGTCACCAGCACATCGGTTGGATGGAAGGTTTTTAAGTCGTCTGTGTTCTCAGGCCAGCCTAGTGTGGAGAACGTCCACAACGCTGAGGAGAACCAGGTGTCCAGTACATCTTCGTCCTGGCGGATAGCGGTATCGCCCAGCTTGTATTTGTCACGGACTTCCTGTTCGGTACGACCCACATAGATATTGCCTGCGTCGTCATACCAGGCTGGAATTCGGTGACCCCACCATAGCTGACGGGAAATGCACCAGTCCTGAATATCGCGCATCCAGGCAAAGTACATGTTTTCATATTGCTTAGGTACGAATTCAATCTGACCGTCTTCCACCGCTTCAGTAGCGACTTTGGCCATAGGAGCTACACGCACATACCACTGATCGGTCAGGAAAGGTTCAATCACCACACCGGAGCGGTCGCCCATAGGCACCTTGTTGGTATGCTCTTCAATAGCTTCCATTAAGTCCGCTTGCTGCAGAGCTTCGACAACAGCTTTACGGGCTGCAAAGCGTTCCATGCCGGCAAACTCGGCTGGCAGGCTTTCGTCCATATCGGTAATGGCTTCGCCCTGGGTATTATAAATTTCAGCGGCGTTCAGAATGTGCGCTTCATCGCTTAGGATATTGATCAGTGGCAACTGATGCTTTTTGCCCACTTCGTAGTCATTAAAGTCATGAGCCGGGGTGATTTTCACACAGCCGGTACCAAACTCCTGATCCACGTAATCGTCGGCTATGATTGGAATGCGGCGGCCGACTAAAGGCAGATCGATAAATTTGCCCTGTAATGAGGTGTAGCGCGGATCATCCGGGTGCACAGCCACACAGGCATCGCCCAGCATAGTTTCCGGACGGGTGGTGGCAACCACCAGATAGTTTTTGCCATCAGCCGTAGTAGCGCCGTCGGCCAATGGATAACGCAGGTGCCATAGTTTGCCCTGGGTATCGTGGTTTTCGACTTCCAGATCAGAAATAGCGGTTTTCAGTTTAGGATCCCAGTTGACCAGGCGCTTTCCGCGGTAAATCAGATCCTCTTCAAAAAGGCGTACAAAAACTTCCTGCACTGCTTCGGACAAGCCGTCATCCATAGTGAAGCGTTCGCGCTCCCAGTCTACAGAATCACCTAAACGGCGCATTTGTTGGGTAATATTGCCACCAGACTCAGCTTTCCATTCCCAGATCTTGTCAATGAAGGCTTCGCGACCCATTTCATGGCGAGTAGGCGCATTCTCAGCGGCCAGTTTGCGCTCCACAACCATTTGCGTGGCAATGCCAGCATGATCAGAACCAACCTGCCACAGGGCGTTGTAGCCGTCCATGCGCTTATAGCGGGTCAGGGTGTCCATAATGGTGTGCTGAAAGGCATGCCCCATATGCAGGCTACCTGTCACATTGGGGGGCGGTATCATAATGCAATAAGATTCACCCTGGCCGTCGGGCTTAAAATAACCTGCCTGTTCCCAGTTTTCATACAGCGATTCTTCAATGGCCTGGGGGGAGTATGTCTTATCCATAATATCCTTCGTTTTTATTGCTGGCGTTTGATTGCTGGCATTTAATTGCTGGTGGTTAGTTCGGCCTGATCGGTATTGATCGAAAAACCGAGCTTCCGATAATGCTTATAACGTTCGCGCGCCTGTATGCGCGCCTGTTCTTCGGTTGGCACAAAGTCGATAATATGGCGACTTTGTTGCGCCTGAGCCGGTACTTCGGTGGCCAGATTGAGCAGACAGTGGCGGTGGCCCTGAAAGGACTGCTGGCTGTCGGGCCAGTTTATCATCACCGGCGTACCACTGGCGGGACCTTCTCCCGCCAGATTATGGGGAATAAAAGCATCGGCAGGTAACTTCCATAACAACTCGTCCAGCGCTTCCGCCTGGCTTTGGTCCTGCGCCATCAGGGCCACACGTTTGCCGTCCCGGTACTGGTCGCATACCAACTGGCAGACAAACTCCAGGTGTTGTGCTGGTGCAATATTGTCGAGTATATAAAAATTACCCTGTGCCAAAATTATTCGCCCGTCTCAGCGCCGGCTTTAGTGAGCAGGTACTGGGTTAATAAAGGCACCGGACGACCAGTTGCGCCTTTGTTTTTGCCACTGTTCCAGGCGGTACCTGCGATATCCATGTGTGCCCAGTTGTACTTCTTAGTAAAGCGCGATAGGAAGCAGGCTGCAGTAATAGTACCTGCAGGACGGCCGCCGAGGTTGGTCATGTCTGCAAATGGGCTGTCCAACATGTCCTGGTATTCATCCCATAACGGCAGGCGCCAGGCGCGATCGCTGCTTTGTTCACCGGCGTTGATCAGTTCGTGAGCCAGTGGATTATGGCTGCTTAACACCGCACTGGCATGAGAACCCAGGGCAATAACACAGGCACCAGTTAAGGTGGCCATATCAATGACGGTCTCAGGATTAAAACGCTCTACGTAGGTCAGTGCATCGCACAGTACCAGGCGGCCTTCAGCGTCGGTATTCAGCACTTCTACCGTCTGGCCTGACATGGTAGTGATCACATCGCCAGGACGATAAGCTTTGCCGTCCGGCATGTTTTCACAGCCAGCCAGCACACCCACTACGTTAATAGGCAGTTGCAGTTCAGCAAGTGACTGCATGGCACCCAGCACACCGGCTGCGCCACCCATGTCGTATTTCATTTCATCCATGCCTTCAGAAGGCTTGATAGAAATACCGCCGGAGTCAAAGGTCAGGCCTTTGCCGACCAGCACGATAGGGGCTTTGTCGTCAGCCGCGCCTTTGTAATGCATTAAGGTCATCATAGGCGGATTGGCAGAGCCCTGGCTGACCGCCAGGTAACTGTGCATGCCCAGCTCTTCCATCTTTTCGCGGTCAACGCGTTCAATGCTTAAGTTGTCGTAGCTTTCAGCTACTTTCTCAGCTTGTTCAGCCAGCCAGATTGGGGTGCAGATATTAGGTGGCATATTGGCCGCATCACGGCACAGGGTCACACCTTTAGCCACTGCTAGGCCATGCTGGATAGCACGCTCACCGATACTCAGTTCACGACGTGTTGGCACGTTAAATACCAGCTTACGCAGTGGGCGACGCGGCTCTTCTTTTTTGGTTTTCAGCTGATGGAAGCTGTACAGGCTGCTGTTCGCGGCTTCTACCGCCTGGCGCACTTTCCAGTAGGTATCGCGGGCTTTGACATGCAGTTCACTTAAGAAACATACCGCTTCCATAGAGCCGGTTTCATTCAGGTTGGAAATCGTCTTATCAATAATCTGTTTGTATTGCCGCTCGTCAAGTTCACGTTCTTTACCGCAGCCAACCAGCAATACGCGCTCGCTTAAGATGTTAGGTACGTTGTGCAGAAGCAGCATCTGGCCTGCTTTGCCTTCCAAATCACCGCGACGTAATAAGTTGCTGATATAACCGTCACTGATATGATCTAACTGTTCGGCAGCGGGGGATAACCTGCGCGGCTCGAAAACACCGACTACAATACAGGCTGAACGCTGTTTTTCCGGGCTGCCGCTTTTGACATTAAATTCCATGGTAACTCCCATTTCTGGTGAAATCTGAACAAGCATGGCATTATACGCGAATACATGCTGTGAAGATTGCTTGCAGGTTTAATTCTTATGAAAACAACAAGTCTACCTAAATATTCACTCATTTCCAGTGAAAAGCAAGGTTAAGAGAACTCTTACGTGCGCATATTTCGTTACTTAACTCGTGAAACCTTTAAAGCCCAGCTGGCTGTTTTCATCGTTTTGATGACTATATTTATCAGCCAGCAGTTTATTACTGTGCTTACTCAGGCGACAGACGGAGAGGTGCCAGCCGGACTGATTATTCAGGTGCTGGGGCTACAATTACCGGCTTTGGCTGCTTTGATCCTGCCAATAAGTCTTTTTCTGGGTATTTTAATGGCCCACGGACGTATTTATGCCGACAATGAAATGGCGGTATTGCACGCCTGTGGTGTCAGTGAATGGTATGTCGCCCGGGTGACACTGGTTTTTGCCTCGGTACTGGCGGTGATCACTGCAGTGCTGACCATCTGGCTCGGCCCCTGGGCGATGAGCCAGGAATATCAGATTGCTGAGCGCGCACGCATGGAAGCCGGCGTTGCTGCGATTCAAACCGGTCGCTTCCAACAGGCCAGCAGTCAGAATGCAGTTATTTTTATTGAAGGACAAAGTGGCAATGGTCGTTTGCAGGAGGTCTTTGTTGCGCAGTTACCTGAACGTCTGGAGCCGGGCAGCCTGCGCGCCAGCGTGGTGATGGCTGAGTCAGGTCAGGTACTGATGGATAGTGCTGGTTCACAGACCTTGATTCTGGAAAATGGACGCCGTTATTCACAACATATTTACGAACTGGACCATCAGGTCATGCAGTTTGACCGGTATGAGATGCAAATCCGTGAGCAGGAAGTGGATGAGGACCAGCGACGACTGGAAGCTATACCCACTATGGAATTGATGCAGCGCAATGACTCAGAGGCCCATGCTGAGTTGCAGTGGCGTATTGCTATTCCACTGGCCATGCCTTTGTTGACTCTGATAGCGGTTCCTTTAAGCCGGGTGAACCCGCGCCAGGGCAAGTTTGCCCGCATGGGGCCCGCATTGCTGATTTATCTCGGCTATTTTCTGGTGCTTATGGCTGCTCGCCGGGCCATGGCGGACGGTGCTATACCACCGGAAATTGGTTTATGGTGGATTCATATTGGTTTGTTGATATTTGGCGTACTGCTGATTTTTAAAGGGCGTCCGATAGGACACAGATTTATTGCCAGAGTGCGGGGACGAGGCTGATGTTTAATATCCTTGACCGTTATATAGGTAAAACCATTCTGGCTACTACAGGCCTGAGTCTGGCTGTATTGGCTGGCCTTAGTGCTCTGATCCGTTTTGTTGAGCAAGTGCGTGCTATTGGCCGCGGCACCTATGACATGATGGACGTGCTGGCCTTTGTGCTACTCAGTATACCTCGTGATGTAGAACAGTTTTTCCCCATGGCGACCCTGCTGGGTGGTTTGATTGGCATAGGTTTATTAGCCAGCAACAGCGAATTAGTGGTGATGATGGCGGCAGGGCGCTCGCGTCTGAACATCGTTAGTTCAGCGATGAAGTCGGCTATTATCATGATGCTGGCTATTACCGCTTTAGGCGAATGGGTAGCCCCGCAGCTGGAAAGCCAGGCGCGTCAATTACGTGCTCAGGCCGTATCCGGTGGCAGTCTGATCAGTGGCCCTCAAGGACAGTGGGCAAAAGACGGCAATCAGTTCATTAATATCGGCGAAGTGCAGGATACGGGTCTGTTGCAGGACCTGACTATTTATCAGTTTTCAGCTGAGCGCGAACTGGAGCGTGTTGTGCGCGGTGAAAGTGCCCATTTTATAGGGCCTGACTGGCGTGTGCGTAACGTAACGTATACCGAGATGGGCGAGGAGCGCATTGATAATTATCGGTTGGCAAGCTGGTCCTGGCAAACCGGCCTCACCCCTGAAAAGTTAGGGGTGCTGACTGTACGACCCGAGTCCCTGCCTATTAGCGGACTGAACAGTTATATCAATTATCTGAAGGCCAATAACCAGGATGCCAGTCGTTACGAATTAGCCCTGTGGCGTAAAATCCTGGCGCCATTGACAGTAGCCGTGATGCTACTGGTGGCCTTATCTTTCATTTTCGGTCCGTTACGTTCTGTAACTATGGGAGCCCGGGTATTGCTGGGCGTTATCACAGGTTTTGTCTTCCACGTAGCCAACCAGGTGTTTGGCCCCATCGCGCAGGTCTATCATTTACCGCCTGTAATGGGCGCGGCGCTGCCTAGTTTATTATTTGCGGCAGCGGCTATTTACGTTATGCACCGGCAAAAAACTTAAAACTTCTTCCAGTTGCGCAGTTTATTGGCTTCAGCACTAAGCACAATGACTTCGCAATTGGCGGCTTTGTCCTGCCAGGCCAGTTTTTGCTGGCCACTGAACAGCAGGCCAATATTGCTCAGTCCAAAAGCTGAGCTTAGCAAACGAATGGTGGCTTGTTTCCAGCCAATACATGAACCATCCGTATTCTGCACTTTCAGGCGCCAGGACCGCATACCAATCGTTTGTCCGCCACGCACCCAAAAACCTGCATAGAACCAGAAAATAACAGCCACCAGATACAGCATAAAGAGTACGTTACCTTCCAGCACTGAAGCATGATCCTGCTCCGCACCCAGCGAAATAAGCCCAATACTCACCAGGCCAGCGACAAAGCCGAGTGCAATAATAGTAGCAAACATCAGTAGCGCAATAATGACCAGGAAGTCATATAAAATGGCGCCTAAGCGGCGTGCCAGACCGGCACGGGGAAAGTGGGTATGTTCAGGAAAAGCTGGCATTAGAGGTCTCTTGCTTAAATGTTGTACGAGGGCAAATGATAACATGAAATTGTTTTCATTTGCCCCTTGATTCAGAGGGGTACGAGGGTATAATGCCACTCGCTCTACAAGCACTTCCCCCTGATGCCCGGGTGGCGAAATCGGTAGACGCAGTGGATTCAAAATCCACCGCCAGAAATGGTGTGCCGGTTCGAGTCCGGCCCCGGGCACCATTGCACTATCCCATGTTATCCAATATCGTCCGTTGCTAAACACGCAAATTGATCTGCTCAGGTTAATCGTCAACGTGTATAAGCATGGTGAAGGTCCTTCTCGTACTAAGCTCGCTAAAACGCACCCAGAGTTTTATTCATATCACAGTATTGCTAAAGCGTTTGATATCTTGCCAGTCTATGATTCTCGGTCCACTCCACCCAGCTAACTTCAAACCTACATCATGAATAAAAAGCTTATTTTTTCTTTTGTTAAAGGTATGTTTCGTTCTGACGATAGCTTTCATAGCTTTCATAGCTTTCATAGCTTTCAGTAGTAAAGCAAATTACTTCAATGGCATGGAGGTCAAATATGACTTTTAATACTCACAACGTGTCAATGGAGTAGATTAACTAAAAGGATACGATCCGGTAAGCTATAGTCTTATCGAATTTGTTTATATTGTGATTATAAAAATAATACAACACGGAGAAAAAGAATGAGAAAAGTACTATTGATTGCAGCCGTTTTCCTAACATTAGTCGGTTGTGGCAGTGATACAGATTTTGTAAAAAACGGGACCATGAACTTCAATAGTACTATAACAGTTGGAAAGGCTCTTGATAGCTGGAAAAGTTGTGAAGAAAGTGGATGGGAAGAGTTTAAGACTGATAATGGTGTGAGAGTTGTTCAATTCTCTTGCCAACATAGAATTGGTCAATTTTTTACTGAAATGAAAAGCCTATTGTCAGAAAGTGACCGAGCGGAAGTTGATCACTTAGATGTTATTGCAAACGTTCAGACTTTCCAGTTCACGTTAAACCAAGACGACACATTTCAAATTGACAATGTTCAAGTAAAAACAACATGGATGGATGGTACATCTTTTAAAGATTCTCAGGAACCAATAGAGCAGTTAGAAATGGTATATGCTAACCAACTTAGTTTTGAACCTGATGAATTAGATTCAACAGTAGCAGCTCAGATTTACTATCTCTTTATGGTTATTAAAGCTAATGCGAGTTAAGACGCTTCTTAAGGGATTACCAGAAATAAATAAGCGACTTACAATACACGCGACTACTTATGATATGAAATATTAATCAACAAAGGATGTTAACTATGCTAGTTCAATTGAGAATGGGCGCTATAGTGAGATTGAGTAGGTTGCCACTATTCTTTAGTATTCGTCGGCTTGTAAATAAACTCTCTATAGTCATTTTTACAGCAATTACTTTATCTATGACTGCTTGCTCCACCCCCGAGGACGTTGAATTGTGGATCGATACAAATCCGTATTATGGGACACTTATTATAAGTGTCCAAGCAGTCATGAATGACGTAGTGGTCAAGGATATTATCGTTAATCGGGGAAATTGTGGATTTCCAGATGGAACCAAAACAGATCTGGAACGGACTGTTCAATTATCATTTGGTGAGTCGTACCGAGCATATTCTCATCAGTGCAGCATCAATGACGTACTCGAAGTAGAAGTTGTTACAAACAATGGGCATAGTTTTTTCGATTTTTAAAAAATTATCAACTAATTTAAGTGGTTAGGGACCTTAAATGTTGAAGGAAGAGAGCGAAGGGTTAAAGTGTGGTCGGCGATTTCACATTAGATACGGTAATACTCAAAGCTCAGGTTGTATAACATATAGGTTATTCTGCCCCTGATATTTCTGAGCTATTATCGTTGCTTCATAAAGAGGAAATGATGTATGCCAGTATCTGCTTTATCTAAGCTTGCCCTCATCAGTATGCTTTGCTTCTCACTGGCAGCCTGCTCTCAGTCTGAAAACAATAATGGGGCCCAGCGGGACGTCTCTGCGAAGCTGCCTTTGCAGCTGAATACGGACATTGAGGGCATTATGCTAAGTGGTACTTTTGCTGCCCCTGATGAGTTGCGTTTGCAGCTGGCTACGCCGCTGGTGAACTGGCCACAGTCGACAACGACTGAAAATTATTCAATTCGTATTAATGACGCTTCTGAGTCTATTCCGGTAACGGTGCGTGAAGTGAGTAAAGGGCCGCTGCATTTTTCTATTGCGGTGCCTGAGGGCGATCTTCCCATTGAAAAACTAGCGCTCTACGACAATGGCACTCAATTGTATGCGGTGGAAGCGACTCAGATGTTGCCGCCGCAGGACGAATGGCTGCCCCTGGTGCAGTTGGAACAGCAACAGGATCAGCTTTGTCTGACCTGGCCGGAGAGCCTGTTTGACGAGGCGTCTTTGCTTTCTCTGAATGAACAACAGCGCCTGCAGTTGCGAAAACAGTCTGCGGCAAGTCCTCTATGCCTTGAGGCTAAAGCCTCAGCGCACACCCAGTGGCGCGTAAATTTACGCACCTCGTTATCAGCTGTACAGCTGATTACCTACCCGTAGTGTGGCCTGATGAGAAAAAATAACTCAACAATAAGAAAAGCGATATCGGCACCGTTGTTGGCGGTTTCTTTTACGTTGTTGCTTGCGGCCTGTGGTAGCGACAGTACGCGAAGCTACGACATTACCACCTCAATCAGTACCGGAGGCTCTATTGCTCCCCGACAGATGACGGTGCAAGAAGGGCGGTCGGCGAGTTTTACGGTCGGAGCACGCACAGGTTTTGAAATTGCGAATGTGAGTGGCTGTGGAGGTCAGTTAAGTGGCAGCAGCTATACCATTAACGAGGTCACTAGGGATTGTGAGATCAGTGCGACCTTTGAGCAATTGACCTTTGAGTTAGTCGCAGAATTGCATTTTGGCGAATCGCCTGGTGGCTCTGATGTGCCCTCTATTACTCCCGAAAGCAGTGTTGTTGATTACAACGAGCAGCAGGTGTTCGTGCTGACGTTACCGGATTCACAGTGGTCTTTACAGGATATAGAGGGTTGTCCTGTTGACAGTATTGAGGCGCAAAACAGTTTTGAAACTGAGCTGTTAATAACCACGGATCCTATTGTAGAGGCCTGCATACTCAATCTCTATATAGATGCGCCAGCTTCTGATCTTGAAGTTGAACTGACGTTCAATGTTTTTAACGGCGAGGCGCAAGTACATGGTGAGCGCAAAGAAGCCGCAAGCTTCCGTTATGGCGAAACCGTTACTATTGATTTAATGCCTTATGGTGAACGCAGCCTGAGGGATTTTAATGCCAGCGGCATTGGTGGTTCCTGTAGCATTGAGCGAGACGGCAACTCGGTTTCTCTGGTGGCTACAAACGACTGCTGGTTATATGCTCTTTTTATGGCTCCTGAGGACCATGACTTCGCCGATGACCACTTAATGCAGGGGTTTCGCGATGCACTTGCTTTGCAGCCTGAAGAATTTCTTACTGAGGAACGGGTGGCGTCGGTTGATTCACTGCGGCTTCTTCATCAGGGCAACCGTATACATAACTTAAGTGGTATTCAGGCAGCCAGTAGTTTGCGGGATTTTTCATTTGAGACCAGTTCCGCGGATCTTGAAGCACTGGCGGCTTTACCCCTCGAGCGTTTGCACATTGAGTATCGTGGTTCGGCCAACATCGAACCCCTGGCAGGACTGCCGTTAACTGAGCTGTCGTTGCTTCACCTGGATGCAGAACCAGAAAGTTATGAGGCCTTGCGTCAATTGAGTCACCTTGAATCTTTAAACTTAAGTTATAACCGCAGACTACATCGGATTGATTTTGTTGAAGCCATGAGCCAGCTTAATACGCTGATACTGACTCAGACAGGGCTGCTTGATATTCGTCCAACACTGGACTCTGGTTTACCCCATCAGGGAAGTTATGGCTATTTGAGTGTTAACGGCTGTGCCAGTCTGCAGCAACCCGTCACGCGTGATGTTATCGATGAACTGCGACAATATAGTGTAGAAACTTCAGTCAGCAGTTCATCGAATTGGTCACTCTGCCCGTCGTCAGATCAATATTATGAAGGCAACCTGAGCGCGAGTTTGCAGGATACTAAGCTGACGCTGTCCTGGGATACCAATGCTGAGGGCGATCTGGACTGTGCTTTGTATTTCAATCTGCATGCTCAGCAACCCAGGGTTATGGATATACTGGTAGAAAGTTGCGGAACAGCAGGGTCAACGACCCTGGATGTGCAACTTGATATACAGACCTTGGATCTCTACCTTGAAGATGGTCTGTTTCCAAACCCGGCACACGTAGCGTCAACCCTGGTGGATAACAGTGCCAATGATAGCAGCAAACTGCGTTTAGCTGCGGTTGACTGGGGACAAGTAACTTTTAAATCCAACCCTTACCTGGTGCCGGAGCGCAGTGCCTTACTGCGGGCGCATATGATTGCCGATGGCAATCCAGAGCCTCCTGAGCTGGAAGTTCAGTTGCGTCTCAACGGCGAGAGCCAAAGCTTAAGCATGACGGCACCTGAAGCCATTTCAACGGCGCCTGTTTATGATGCGCTGGACAGTAGCTATCAGGTGCAAATGCCAGCAGAGTGGATGCAGGCTGGTCTTGAAATCGTTATCAGCATGGATGATGATGTGATATATCGCGCTACTCCGAGTTTTGCGGATCCTTTAAACCTCTATATTACTATTGTGCCTATGGTCGTGGACGGCGTGGAGCCGACCATCCCATCTGACGCGGTGTTAAGAGAGACAGTCAAAACCTATTGGCCGTTCAGTGATGTGATCATTGAGCGCCGCGATCCCTTTATTGTTGAGCGCGAAGGAGAGAGCCTGGGGGCTCATGATTTGCTGTATATGCTCAGAGATTTGCATGCGCAAGAAGGAGCTCAGCATCACTACCATGGCTTCTTTAACCTGGATACCCTAGGCACACAGGACGCCGCTGGAGTTGCCTTTATGCCTGGCGTGGTGGGAGTTACCTGGGATGCCTCCTGGGGAGTGCATGGCACTTTTGCCCATGAGTTAGGCCACAACTTCAGCATTGGCCATATTGCCTGCGGAGGGCCGACCAGTGTAGAGGTCAATTATCCTTATCCACCTGAATTTATAGGCAGTGTGGGTGTGGATTATGACTTCGGACGGACCTATGGCAGCGAAGACTATGCGGATATCATGAGTTATTGTCGGCCGCGTTTTATCTCGGACTGGGTTTATGAAAAAGCTCAGGACTATCTGACGATGAATCCGCCTAAGCCTTTTACCGCGAGCCAGGACTTCGACGTGATGACCTTATCTCAGCCGGTGTTTAGCACCTATATCAGCGGTGTGATTGATCAGGTGAAGGGCGAAACTGAAATACTCAGTCATTTCGAGCTGAACAGAGCCGCAGGCCGGGAAACTTTTGGGCCATTCACGTTGATCGCAACGGACAGCCAGGGGCAGCAGATTGAACGACGTTTTGCGGTTGAACAGACCTCTGAGAGCACCAGCCAAAGCAATGGGTATTTCAACGTCCAGGTACCGACTGTGAATATCCGGCATATCCAGATACGTTATCAGGGGCGCGAGATTTTGACTACGCAATTCTAGAGAAAGCCCGAGAAGGAATATTCTGGGGCTTCACGTTATTTATTTCAGGTGGTTATTGACCAGGGTCAGCTTGGGCCTCCGTATTTCTGTTCCCATTGTTGATCGCCACTGACGAGAAATACAATAGCCTCGATAAGAGCGATAAATGAAGGGATGAAGGTCCAGAAGAATAACAAGTAAAAAATCCCCCACCATTGACCGAGATAAAATCTGTGTATACCAAAGCCTCCCAGGAAAAGAGCGAGTACACCGGCAACTACTTTGTTTTTCCCCTGGCCGGTAGCCGATTGTTGACGAGCTCCGCAATGCGGGCAACTGATGGCGCTTTCGTGCAGCTCTTTGCCACAGCCTCTGCAATAAATCATAGTTATGTATTCTCAGTGTTAGTAGAAAGGCAGCAACTGTTCGCTGCTGCCTTTCTGGTCTTTATAAACCGAAAACTTCGACATAGAAATGTTCTTTGTCGTCGGTTGGAGTTACGGTGTATTCAATAGGTGCGGTATCAGAACGACCTTCCACCTCCAGGGTCATTTCTGCAGCACATTCAAAATAACCAACATCTTCGTCACGCGAGAGCGTGCGAATCATGTCCAGTGATAATGAAAATGAGTCTGCAGTTTCGCGGCCCACCGCATTAGCTAATTCATCTTTTGTGATTTCGAAAACCAACTCATGAGTCTCATCTGAGCTGCAGTCAGGTGTTGCACCACTGCATGCGGAAAGACCCGCTGCGAGGGCTAAAACCGAAAGATACTTTATTTTTGACATTATGAATCCTTATTAGCTTTGCTGGCACATACCGTGCCGACGATAGATAAAGCAATACCATAAAGTAAACCAAGAAGGCCAAAACCTGCGGCGGCTTCAAGGTCTATCTCAATAGTTGCTAAAAGGGCTAGAAGCAGGAGAGAAAATAGAACAATACCGATAATGGACATTATTTTAATAGTTTTCATTGCCTATTCACTCGCTAACTTAGGATCAGAACCATAGTCATTCTCACCTTGAGTGCCGTCTAGCAGCATGAAGATGAAAATTATGATTGAGCCTATTAAAGGGATCAGCATAAGCAAAGCCATCCAGCCACTGCGATTGGTATCATGTAAGCGACGTACCAAAACAGCTAGTGATGGGATAAGTAATGCCAGGAGATAGATAGTGGTAATAAGTCCAATACCTGTTTCAGCATGCAATGTGCCTAACACACCATCAAGAACAATGGCCAATACATAGAAAATTGCGTAAAACAGCGCAAACATCCAATATTCCTTGCGACGAGCGCGGCCTTGGAAGACAGCGTAATTCTGAACCACTTTTAAAAACCACTTCATATTATTTCCTTTCTGTTTTTTATAAAATTAACATGAAGCCGGATGAGGCCATTTGATGGAATTGTCACAGCGCAGCATCCTTGCTTCATTGCCTATCATTTACGATTTCTTTACAAACTGCAACTCATTCGTAAGGAGTTTGTTTGTGGGGGGCTTTTTATTGCGGAAAATTTTGTAGTGTCAGCTCTGCAACTTCTTTTAACTGTTCCGAAGAAGCGCCGTTGGTGGCTTGAATAGCCATTCCCTGAACCACAGTACCGAGGTAGCGGGATAATACTTTGGCATCCACATCGGCTGGCAGGTCACCTTCTTTTTGAGCTTGAAGAAAACGATTATGCAGGGCTTCCCCGCCTTCACAACGCAGTTCAATCAATGCTTTTTTAACTGAGTCGGACTCTTCGCTACAGGAAAGGGCGCCCTGAACGATGACACAGCCCTGAGGGTGGTCGCTATCAGCCATGCTGCAGGCGGCACCATATAATATACGTTCTGCAACTTCATAAGCTGTGGGCTGTTTCAGGGCTGAGTAGAAAAAGGCTCCAGGACGTTCTTCATAGAGTTTTATAGCTTTTAGAAAAAGCGCTTCTTTGTTACCAAAAGTGGCATATAAGCTGGGTTTATTGATGCCCATCGCCTGGGTCAAATCAGCCATAGAGGTGCCTTCGTAACCTTTACGCCAAAAGACATCCAATGCCTGCTCCAATGCGTTATCCACATCAAAAGCGCGGGGGCGGCCGACAGAAATACGACACTTCTTTTTGCAAACCGACATATAAATGCTCCTGGAAAATACTCTGTTACATTTTAAGGAGTCGATGGTGGTTTGTCCATCAAAGTTGCTTACCGACTAGTACATAATGCTTACTTATAGCCTGTTCCTGGAGTGTTTGCACGACTTCGCGGATAGTTGATTTGCTTTTGTGTATCGGCTTACTGCATCATAGACATTAATTACCACTTGGTACAAAATTATCTTGACAGTCTCTTTGTGTCGTATATATTTACCGTTTGGTACAAAATTAATCGGCAGGTGTTCACGTTAAAACGGTGGGCACACATTAAGGACTTGTCATGGGTAAACACAATTTGGTTATAAAATTTTTAACTGCGGGCGTCGCTGCGCTGATAATGACGGCATGTGGCAGTCCACAGATGGAGGCGTCAACAGAGCAACCGCTGCCTCAGGTTAAGGTTGCTTCAGTGATTCATGAGCGGGTGACCGAGTGGGATGAATTCACTGGGCGCTTGCAGGCTCCTGAGACGGTAACTCTGGTACCACGGGTTTCTGGTTATATTCAACGGCGGCATTTTGTGGAAGGTGCGCTAGTCAGTAAAGGCGATTTACTTCTGGAGATTGACGCAGCGCCTTTTGCAGCAGAAGTCGCCCGCATCAGCGCTGAACTGGAAAGCGCGCAAAGTGCCAGCAAACTTGCGCAGAATGAATACCAAAGAGCGGAAAGCCTGCGTGCGCAACGAGCGGTGTCTGATGAAATTCTGGAAACTCGTCTGGCACAAAAACAACAGGCTCAGGCCAGGGTTGCTGCTACGCAAGCGGCCTTGCAACGAGCTGAGCTGGATCTGAGTTATACCCGAATTAAGGCTCCTATGGATGGCCGCATATCCTATGCACAGGTGACCGCTGGCAACTACGTAACGGCGGGACAGACACTGCTTACCAGCCTGGTTTCCACGCAAAAAATGCATGCCTACTTTGATATTGATGAACACAGCTACCTGAAATACGCTCAGCTTGCCTCGCAAGGCAAACGCGCTGATACCCGCAGTGAGCAGCAGCATAGCAATCCCGTGTTTATGGCGTTGATGACGGATACTGATTATCACCATCTGGGGCGTATCGACTTTGTTGATAACAGAGTCAACCAACAAACCGGCACCATACGCCTGCGTGCGGTTTTTGAAAATGATGACGATCTGCTGTTACCTGGGCTTTTTGCCCGCATTAAGCTGGCTGGCAGTGCTTCCCGTGAGGCGATATTAATTGATGATAAAGCGATAGGCACCGATCTCAGCAATAAATTTGTATTCGTGTTGAATGGCGACAATGAACTGGAATACCGCAGGGTGACTTTGGGCAATAAAGTCGGTGGGCTGCGCATTATTGATGAGGGATTGGAGGCAGGCGATGCCATTGTGGTCAATGGCCTGCAACGGGTTCAGCCAAATATGATGGTGCAGCCGGACTGGAACGAGATGGCCACTGAGCAACAGTTAGATGGTCTGCGCATGACGCAGGAATTATTAGACACTGGCAGCCGCAGACTTACTGCCCGGATTGAATATGACAACGCATATTCAGCAGATCGTTAATAGGGGCCTTGTATGTTTTCTCAGTTTTTCATTACCCGGCCTATTTTCGCTGCGGTTATCTCACTTATTTTCTTTATAACGGGCGCTATCGCAGTCTGGCAGTTGCCTATTACCGAATATCCGGATGTAGTGCCACCCACGGTGGTGGTGACCGCAAATTATCCTGGGGCTAACCCTCGGGTCATTGCAGAAACAGTAGCTTCTCCGTTGGAGCAGGCTATTAACGGTGTGGAAGACATGTTGTACATGTCTTCTCAGGCGACTTCAGATGGGCGCATGACGTTAACGGTTACTTTTGCCATAGGCACTGATGTGGATCGTGCGCAGAATGAGGTGCAAAGCCGGGTCGACAGGGCAACACCCCGTCTGCCGGAAGAAGTGCAGCGGCTGGGTATTATTACGCAAAAGTCGTCACCGGATTTGACGATGGTGGTGCATTTAACATCGCCCGATGATCGCTATGACATGCTCTACCTGTCGAATTATGCTGCTTTGAATGTGAAAGATGAATTGTCCCGTATTGAGGGCGTGGGCAATGTTGAGCTCTTTGGTGCAGGTGAATACAGCTTACGTGTGTGGCTTGATCCTAATCGTATGGCGGCTTTAAATTTGTCGACCCAGCAGGTGATTGCCGCCATTCGTGAGCAAAACCAACAGGCCGCGGCCGGCAGTTTAGGTGCGCAGCCGAGTGGCTCTGCAGACTTTCAGCTGCTGATTAATGTCAAAGGTCGCCTGGAGACAGTAGAAGAGTTTGAAGACATTATTATTGATGTTGGCCCGGCAGGTGAAATCAGCCGCCTGAAAGATGTTGCCCGCATTGAACTGGGCGCTTCTACCTATGCTTTACGCTCTTTGCTGGATAATAAAGAAGCCGTGGCCATGCCGATTTTCCAAGCTTCAGGTTCTAACGCTATTCAGATTTCTAATGATGTGCGTGCACGGATGGGTGAGTTGTCAGAAGATTTTCCGGCGGGGCTGGATTACTCCATTGTATATGACCCTACGGTCTTTGTGCGGGGGTCGATAGAAGCGGTTATTAAAACCTTGTTGGAAGCCGTCCTACTGGTAGTGCTGGTTGTGGTGTTATTTCTGCAGACCTGGCGTGCTTCTATTATTCCTCTGGTTGCGGTGCCCGTTTCTCTGGTTGGCACTTTCGCCATCATGCACTTACTGGGTTTTTCGTTAAACGCGCTATCGTTATTTGGTTTGGTGCTCGCTATTGGTATCGTGGTGGATGATGCCATTGTGGTGGTTGAAAACGTGGAGCGTAATATTCGGGAAGGGCTGGCGCCCGTTGCGGCCACTCGTAAAGCCATGAAAGAAGTAACAGGCCCTATAGTGGCGACTACCTTAGTGCTGGCCGCGGTGTTTATTCCAACCGCTTTTATGAGTGGGTTAACCGGCCAGTTTTATAAACAGTTTGCATTGACTATCACTATCGCCACCTTCATTTCAGCCATCAATTCTTTGACCTTAAGTCCGGCGTTGTCGGCATTGTTACTGAAAAGCCCTGATGCGAAAAAAGACTGGCTGACACGAGCTCTCGACCGGGTATTCGGCCGCTGGTTGTTTGCGCCTTTTAATCGCTTTTTTAGTAGTTTATCAAATGGCTATGGCTGGCTGGTGAAAAAAGTCATTCGTTTTGGTGTTGTGGTGGGTGTGCTTTATGTGGCGCTGGTGGGTGTAGCCGGGCTGCAGTTAATATCAACACCGACCGGTTATGTGCCAGAACAGGATAAGCAGTACCTGATAGCTTTTGCACAGTTGCCGGATGCTTCTTCACTGGAGCGCACCGATGCTGTAATCCGGGAAATGTCAGAAATTGCCCTGCAGCATCCTAGCGTTGAGACTTCTGTTGCTTTTCCAGGTTTGAGTATTAATGGCTTTACTAATAGCCCCAGCAGCGGCATTGTTTTTGTTGGTTTAAGTGACTTTGATCAGCGCACTGCGCCTGAATTGTCAGCCGCAGCCATTGCCGGTGAACTGAATGCTGCTTTTAGTGGCATTGATTCGGCATTTGTAGCTATTTTCCCACCGCCACCGGTGATGGGATTGGGCACCATTGGTGGATTCCGGCTGCAGTTGCAGGATCGCGCGAATCTCGGTTACGAAGAACTCTACCGGGTGACCTCTGAAGTGATACAAAAAGCCTGGGCAACTCCAGAGCTGGCAGGTGTTTTTTCCAGTTATCAGGTGAACGTGCCTCAGTTGGATCTGAATATTGACCGCACCAAAGCCAAACAGCAGGGAGTATCGCTGAACGAGATCTTTCAGACACTGCAGGCTTATATGGGCTCTGTGTATGTGAATGATTTTAATCAGTTTGGTCGTACCTATCAGGTCAATATCCAGGCGGACGAGCCCTTTAGGCAGGATCTGAATCAGATACGTCAGATGAGAGTGCAAAACCAATGGGGAGATATGGTGCCGCTGGGGTCTTTTATTGATATTCAGCACAGCACAGGCCCTGATCGGGTGATGCGTTATAACGGTTTCACCACCGCAGAGATTAACGGTGGGCCTGCACCAGGATTCAGTAGTGGTCAGGCGGAAGCGGCCATAGAGCGCATTTTGCTGGAGACGCTACCAAATGGTGTGACTTATGAGTGGACAGAACTGAGTTATCAGCAAATTCTGGCAGGTAACGCTGGGCTACTTATTTACCCGCTGGTTATTTTGCTGGTCTTCATGGTACTGGCGGCTCAGTATGAGAGCCTTAGTTTGCCCCTGGCGATTATTCTGATTATTCCGATGACTTTATTGTCGGCGATGAGCGGCGTGCTCCTCTATGGCGGAGATAATAATATCTTCACTCAGATAGGCTTGATAGTGCTTGTTGGTTTAGCCACTAAGAACGCTATTTTGATCGTTGAATTTGCTAAAAGCCTGCAGGATCAGGGCATGCAGGTTATGGATGCGATTTTGCAGGCGACCCGGCTTCGTTTGCGGCCCATACTGATGACCTCCTTTGCCTTCATTATGGGGGTAGTGCCTATGGTGTTCTCCACAGGGGCAGGTGCAGAAATGCGCCAGGCCATTGGTGTGGCTGTGTTCTCGGGCATGATCGGGGTTACTGTTTTTGGCTTAATACTGACGCCATTGTTCTATTACATGCTGGCAGTCCGGGCGGATAAAAAGCCTGAAGCTGAGCAGGGTACTTTGTTACAGGAGAAGCCGCATGCGTAATTTTAAAGCCGCAGGGCTGCTATTTTCACTGCTGTCTTTAACTGCCTGTGCGACGGTTGGGCCTGACTATGCACAACCAGAGCAGGTTGCTGATATTGATTTCAGCAGTCCTTATGAACAGCCGCAGGACGTTTTAAAGTGGTGGCAGGCGTTTGCAGATCCCCACCTTGATGCATTAATAGATATCACCTTGCAGAACAATCGCACATTGGCCAGTGCAAGCGCCAATGTAGAGCGTGCCTATGCGGTTTTCACTGATGTGGATAACGACTTCATGCCCGATCTGGGTCTGGAAACCGGTTATCAGGCAAACCGTAATGCTCTTTTTGCAGGCGGAGATCAGGTACTACGCGGTTACCAGAGTGGGGCGCGTTTGAGCTGGGACCTGGATCTGACTGGCAAATTACGACGGGCAAGTGAAGCGGCGGCTGCACAGGCTGACTATGCAGAAATTCTGTGGCACGACGCGCAACTGCAACTAGTCAGTCAGGTAGCCACCAGTTACGGTGAATACCGCGGTGCCCAACTGCGCTTACTGGTAGCACAGGAGAACCTGCAAAACCTGCGTCAGAGTCAGGACATTATTATTGCCCGTTATGAAGCGGGCATGGCTTCTGAACTGGAAAAAGCTCGTTTTGCAGCCCAGGTACATGAAGTCGAAGCGCTGGTGCCTGATTTTGAACTGGCCTTGCTGACGGCTGAGCTCACCTTATCGGCACTGTCCGGTCAACGCCCTGAGCAACTTGAACTGGGTGAAGTTGCCATGCTTCCGGGGCTACAGGGGCCCGTGGCCATCGCAAATGGTGAGAACTATTTGCGCTATCGTGCGGATGTGGCCAGTGCCGAACGTTTGCTAGCGGCGCGTACCGCAGAAATTGGTGTTGTCACTGCAGACTTATACCCCAATTTATCGCTGAATGGTTTTCTGGGGTTTGCCTCCACTCCGGGCCTGTCTTTGGGCTCGGAGCAGCGCAGTTGGGCGGTAGCTCCTACGCTCAGCTGGCAGGTTGCGGAACTGAGTTCGGTGCGCAGCCGCATACAGGCCGCTAATGCCAGTCAGCGCATGGCATTGGCTGAATTTGAGCAAAGTGTATTTGATGCGATTGCGGATATGCAGTTGTCGTTGCACAGTTATAATCTCAGTCGCCAGCAACAGTTAGCTCTGGAACAGCAATGGAGTGCAGGCAATAATGCAGTGTCTCTGGCGCGAGCCCGTTATCAGGCAGGAGGTGCTGAGTTTCTGGAATTACTGGAGTCAGAACGGGAGCTGTTACGCAGCAGCGATCGCCTGGCTCAGGTGGAGCAGCAAAACTTCGCTCGCTTGATTGATATATATAGAAGCTTTGGTGGGGGCATCAAATTACTATGAATATTCGGTATATCTAGGTACGTGCTATTGAATGTCAGCTTCGCGAGCATGCACCCGAATCGAACGATAGGCGGCGGTAGCGGATGAGTTGCTGTTGTCGCAGTCGGTCATGATGGCGATGGCGTTTATTTTATCCGGGGCTTCGCCGTGAAAGTTGATGAAGTCTTCTTTCATGTCCCGGGTTTCGGTGTGCCATTCACCGTCTTCGGGAACTCCCTGACGTTGCGCTATCATGTGTGCCTGGCTGGCGAAGGGGTTGGGCCAGTCCTGGCCAACTGGGGTATGTTGGGTCCAGACGTAGTTCAGCGCGCGGGTGCGCCAGCGTAATATAGAGTGTTCGCGCAGCACATAAATACGGGCGGCGAAGTCGTCGCCGCGTTTTTGTTGTTCATCATCAGTGTCCGGAAATTGAGTGATGCGCCACTCCCAGCTGATCATGGGGGTCTCGTCTAAATCAATGTCACCACGGTAAAATAACCCTGAGGCCTGTCCGTCCTGGCACTGGGCTAGCACATGGGCTGGCTCGCGGTCACCGAACTGCTCATCAACCAATAGATATTGAGTGTGACCTTCAAAAGAATGGGAGTCCCATTTTATGATGTCTTCGGCCTGCCAGTTCAGGCTGGCCTGCGCACTGCCAACAGCAGCAGCCATTGACAGTAATATCCAGTGATACGATTTTTTCATTCGGCTGTGCCCTTTATATGTATGGCTGCTGGCATTCCTATCGCTCTTGACCAGAGCAACTGGAATGCCAGTTTAGTCAGAGTTCAGAATAAAGCATGCGCTTATTTGAACTGCTCGTCGACAGGCGTTTGCGCCATGTAATTAGTGTAATTGCTCAGGGTTTTCTGGCCTATGACTAAAATCACTTCGAGCACTTGCTGCTGCTTGTAGCCGGCGTCATAGAATTGTTTTACTGCGGACTCATCAACTTTGCCCTGTTGTTTAATCATGGCCTTGGTAAACTGACGTAAGCCCTCGAGTTTGTCGTCCTCAAGTTTCTTATCATTCAGAATAGCCTGATTAAGCTCATCAGATACGCCCATTTGCTTGGCAATGGCGCTATGCGCTGGCTGGCAATAATGACAGTTATTTACAACATTCACGGTTTGCCAGACCACGGTCAGTTCTTCTTTGTTGAGGCTGGTTTTATTGGCCAGATTATCCAGCGTAAGATAAGCCTCGAGTAGCTGAGGCGCTTCGGCCATGACGCCATATAAATTAGGAATGAAGCCAGCGGCCTGTTCCGCTTTTTCCAGTAAGCCCTTGCTGCCTTGTGGGGCACTGTCTTTTGTGTGGATATTAAAATCAGTCATATTGTACTCCATCGTTAAGTTAACTTTTGACGTAGTTGAGGGTTTATCTTGGCTACCGGCACGATAATGCTAAGTTCGTAAGCGTCGGCAAAGTCATCGTCCAACGCGGCATCGCCGAACCAGATATGTGACCCCAGCGATAAATACGATTGTAAAATCCTGGGTATCTGGTTGCCGGTAGCGGCTAATTGCTGCTGCAAGTATTGAATACGGGGCCTGTCGTTAAGAGATGTGGCCGCTGTAAAATCAAGTCTTGCCTGGGTTTGATAGTTGAGACCGGGTTTGGCTGTCATCAACGGCTCAGGTGGTGCATACAGCTGCTGACAGAAGGTGATGATAATATCCAGGGCTTCTGGCCCGAGGCTTTTATATAAAGAAACATTACCGAAAAAGTAGTTGACCTCTTTTCGTTGTGCAAGCAAAGCATTTAACCCAGCCCAGAGTGCAAAAAATCCAAACCGGGCGGCACCTGCCTCATGGTTGACTACTGAGCGACCCAGCTCAATCGACTGTTTCAAAACACGACTACTAAAAAAGTCACTGTAGTCGAACAGCTGCGCCGTGCGTAACACCTCAATATTTGCCATCGCATCTCTGCCGGGCTTAAAACGATAGAGCGCAACTATCTGCAAACGATTAGGATCCCAGACCACGAGCTGAAGATAACTGGCGGGACCAAAATCACGGGCATCGGTATCCCGGGTTAAATTTCGCCCCGCTCCGGCCTGGCGAAAAGTAGCCTCACGAATGCGGCCCACTTCATTCATGGTTATGGGTGCCTCGTCGGCCTGCAGCACGTAGACCCGCAGGCCACGAAACTCAGTCAGCGCGCTGAACGAATCCAGTTCACGCTGAAGGTCTTGGCTTTGCTCGGCGTGAGCAAGGGGGACGTCGAAAGTCATGGTTTACCTCGTTAAAATGTCGGGGCAAGGCGTAACTGCGTGCTTTGCACCATTGCATACGCTGTTGGTCGTTAACGCCACAGGCCTGCAGCTCAATGGGCTGCATCGGCACATCAATAAAAAACTGCGGTCGCCGGATATATGGTTTAAGGGTTTCGCGGGGCAACAGCAGCATTTCCAGGTTAAGCCTGATTCCCAGCAAATTACGCACTTTATGAATGCAGTAGAACAAAGATGAATTACGTGACTGTATAAACATAGGCACTAACGAGCGTCGATAGCGTAGTGACAAGGTGGCTATGCTTTTTGCCCAGGCACCATCATCTAACTCTCCATGCACAGAATAGCGCGCGGTTTTACCCGCTGGAAAAACCAGTAAGGGAGCTTTACCGGCAAATGCCTGAGTAACGGCGGCTGTGGATGCTTTGCGCGCTTCAAATACAGAAACAGGAACAATCAAGTCTTGTAAGTGACTTAAAGTCAGCAAAGCGTCATTGGCGATGACCCTGAGGTTAGGGTAGCGTTTTTGCAGCGCTGCGATTGCTATTAAACCGTCCACGCCCCCGGTGGGGTGATTGCATACAAATACGAGGCGGGCATTAGCATCAGGCCATCTCATCGCTTGTAACTCAGGTTCCACGCCGAGCAATTGCAATGCCTTGTCTGCCACACGATCCGGCGGCACCGAATCCAGTTTTTGCAGTAATTTATTCAGCCTTTTTTCCGCAATCAACCAGCGTAAGGTCGCCCATTTTATAGGGCCGAAAGACTGAGCAAGCTGGGGCTGGTATGTGTCCAGAAGGGTCTTGCTGCTGACCCGAGAAACCCTGCTTACAGGTTGGCTGGATGAGGCCAGTTTAACCATCAGATCTTCACCGGTTTCCCTGCTTAAGGCTTCAGGGTAGCCGGGCCAGTAGCACATGCTGCCAAAATGCTGGCCTATGGTTATATGGGTCACACTGATCGTCTGAGTGGTTGCACGCCGCATGGCGATTCCAAACGCTGAGCCTAAAATGCCTCGGGAAGCGTGTAATTTTTTGAGAGCCTCAAGACCAGCATGAGCTGGTAATTTTAACCGTGCCCAGGTGCGTCGAAGCCAGGGCGTCCAGCGCGGAGCCAGGCTTGAACTTGAAACAGGAGAGCGGGGCGCCAGAATATGACGCAGTTGCTTCCCGTCCCAGTTGAACTGTACAGGCTCATGAAAACGGTCAAAAATAAGCAGGATAAAAGGGCGATATGTTGTCAGTGCCCTGGGTTCAAGACGAAGATTAATGGCGTCCCAGTTCGCACAGTGGGCAAGGTTTTTGATTAGCAGTCCCCGGCTTGTGCTAGCCGTCTGAGTCTGGGCCTGATGCTGGTAATTATTCAGCAGGCAAAATACAAATCCTTTATCATTAAAAGCGGTCCAGCTACCACCTCCCTGGGGATCAATCGGCATAGCGGCGCTTATACCCTGAGCTTTAAAAAGTTCTGGTCCGCTCGCCGATGCACGGCTGTTCTGCTCGTCGCGGTTGATCAGGACGTGCAGTTTATGAGCTTCAAAACACCAGCTTATGGTGCACATTTTTGCTGGTACTCCAAAGTGGATGCATGCACACCGATGGAGGGCTCTGCCTCAACACCAAAGTCAGTCATGATGATGCGAATGAGTGCCAGGTGGTGGATGGTATGACTGCATACAAAATCCAGTTCCCGGGCCAGGTTGGTGGCTAACCTTGTTGTTCCTGATTGATAGATCAAAGGGTGAGCATAGGGAGAATCAATGGCACCTAGTGTCTCTTGAATTTCATCAATCCGTGTTAATGCCGCCTGAGGCTGTGTTTCCAGAATGGGATCTCTTCTGCGTTCTGAATAATCAAGCAGTCCATTTTTAAGCGCCAATATGAGCTGAGAATAGTGTTCCAAAACATGTCGGCTGTGGCGGCCGATGCTTGCCTCCTGTGGTAGCTTTGAGGCGGCTGCATATTGACGGTCACCGAGCTCGGCAATCACATCTTTTAGTGCATTTAACTGAGCCAGATTGGTAGTTATTAGTTCCATGTTATTCAGGCTCCTGTGCTGATTGGTCTCCAAAATTCTGAGCAGCGGCACTGAAAGAAGATACGCAGAAAGGTACCAGGAAGTTCAGGTACAGATTGATCCAGTCAATGGGGGCCTGTTGAAAAATGCTGTCAGACTGGTTAATCAGGTTCAGTAAACTACCGACTACCAGAGATACCAGGGCAGCTCTTCGCAAAATAGAAAAAGAAAAAAGTACGCGCAAGAACGGTCGAATCTGGTATCTCATCATCATTATTATTTCATTATATTGCGTAGCGCACGGGTTAGTTTTTGCTGTCCTTCAGGGGTATCGAGATCGGTTTTTGAAAAATACAGGTAATTATTGTCGGCATCAGGCAAGAGTCTTCGAATTTGCGACTTTGCCTGGTCGTGGGTCAGCAGGCTGGCGAATACAAGGGGTAAATCAGGCGACGCTGCTCGCAGTTTATCAACGACTTCTTTTGCTGATAGTGGCAGTGCGGACTGCAAGGCTAACGAAACGACTGCGGCCCTGGCTGTTTTACCCAGGCGCTTAAGGTCGTCTTCATTTTCTGCCGCGGCATAGGTGAGCTGCGCGGCGGATAAAAAAGGTTTTACCTGGCTAACAATGAAGGGATGCGGACGAGCTAAGAGTATATCTGGCATTACTTTTTCCTTGTTAATGTATAGACTAGCCATATTCGTTAATAACTATCCGTTATCTTAGATACTCGGAGTACTGATAACCATGACCGAAACAACGGTGCAATCAACCAAAACAACGGAAGCTGTTGATAAGCTACTTGGCGAACTGGCATTTGGCTCGAGTTTGTATTTTGAATCGGGTTTCTGTAATAGCTGGAATATGCTTACTGAAAAGTCCGATAAGGCAGGGCTGCATCTGATCACTCAGGGCCATATCTGGTTTGCCATGCCGGGTCAGCTGGAAACTCAATTTAAAATGGAGGCGGGCGATGCGTTGTTCTTAAGCCATGGTTTCCGGCACTGGCTAAGCGATGAACGGGTGCAGGCTGAGCAGGCAGGAAGCGACATGACGCAGGTTTGTATTCCAGAGCACCTGGAGCAGGGGCTGGTTTGTTATGACGTAGATGTCAGGTCATCCTTAACTAAAACTTTGTTTGAATTGATGCCGGATTATATTCATTTGCCGGCTAGTAAGCAGAGTGATCAGTTGGCGCAACTTATCGCCATAGTTCAGGATGAGGCGGCAAGGCAGCAGCCAGGTTACTCGGTAGCAGTCAGTCGGCTAAGTGATGTTATTGTGCTGCATTTAATTCGCCAGGTATTAACAGACGAGAGCATTGCCAGTGGTCTGCTTAATGCGTTGCGGGACGATGTGCTGAGGAAGGTATTGGTTGCCATGATGGGTGACCTGACTCAGGAATGGACGGTGGATGCCATGGCGGCAACCGCCTTTTTGTCACGAAGTGCCTTTGCCGAGCGCTGTCACAAAGTGCTAGGGATGTCACCGAAACATGTGATTGATACGCTGCGCCTGCAGCACGCCCGCCATTTACTGATTCATACCCAGGACACTATTGACAAGATAGCTGAGTCGGTCGGCTACCAGTCCGCAACAGCATTTATTCGCTTTTTTAAACAGCGCGCAGGATGCGCCCCGGGTGAGTATCGACAACTGCAGGCATAAATGTGAGTTTGGTTGATCCTGCAGGCGTTTTGGTCAATGCTAATTATTGGCCCGCCCCATAGACTTCAAAGGTCTTTAATCTTTGGAGTCTTATTATGAAATATATTCTAAGTGCAATCGTTGGATTCTGTGTTGTTGCGGCAAGCGCAATTTGGTTTAGCACGGCATCTGCTTCTGATACCTACCTGAAAAACTTTAAGCATAGTTTTACCGAGAGCGCCTATGAACAGGCAAAAGAGGACAATAAGTTAGTACTTATTGACGTCTATGCCACCTGGTGTCCTACCTGCCGTCGTCAGCAAGATGTGCTGAATGACTACTTTGCAGAGAACCCGGATAGTGAAGTGGTGGTGTTTGAGGTCGACTACGATGATCAGAAAGAGTGGGTCAGTTACTTTCAGGCACCGCGCCAGTCAACTCTGGCGTTGTATCGTGGTGACGAGCGACTTTGGTTTAGTGTGGCACAAACCAATAAAAGCGCTATTTTTGAGGCGTTAAACGAGCATGACGCAGGGGGTCAGTAAGCATGGAGCTTACAGCTATTCCGCTGGCGCTCGTCGCGGGCGTGCTTAGCCTGCTGTCACCCTGTGTACTACCCATGGTGCCGGCAGTCACGGCTTCAGCCATGCGCGCATCACGTTCGGGGATATGGTTCTTAGGCTTAGGGCTGGCGCTTACTTTTGCTTTGGGCGGCTCGGTTTTAACTTATCTCTTTATGAGCATGGGAACGACCCCTGATGTGCTGCGTCATTTCGCTGCGGGGCTTATGCTGGTGATGGGCTTTGCCTTAGTGAACAGCCGTTTGAACATGTTGGTTTCTACTGGTTTGTCGCGCATGATTAGCTACTTGCCCAATGGCGGTAATATTCAGGCGGATTCGTCCCATCCGGCGTTTCAGTTTGTGATTGGCGGGTCGTTGGGTTTAATCTGGTTACCCTGTGTGGGTCCAACCTTAGGGGCTGCCATTGCGCTGGCATCGACCGGTGAGCATCTGACCATGTCTTTCTTAGTGATGCTTGCTTTTGGTATAGGTACGGCGGCACCTCTGATTGCTATTGGTTATTTTGCAGGGACTAAAATTCAGGCGTTGAGAAGCTCGGCCAAAGTGGGTCGCCTGGTATTAGGGTATGCTTTGCTGGTCATCGCTTTGATGATATTCACAGGCTTTGACAAAGTACTTGAAACCATTGCTATCGAATATCTGCCGGACTGGGTTACCCGCATCTGAGCAGGTTAAGCTATTCCGGGGCCGCGACCTGCGTGGTTGCTCGGCCCTGGCCTTTGGCCTGGTACATGGCTTTGTCAGCGGCTAGCAACAGGTTGTCATCCAGGTTTGCCGACTTTACCTGAATACCAATGCTTAACGAGCATTCAGTCGCTATCGGCTGGGAGAGTTTCTTAAACTGTTCACGCAGGCGTTTGGCAGCCTGTTGTGCGTTTGCAACAGTAGCGTTACTAAGAATCCAGAAAAACTCATCGCCTCCCATACGTGCACAAATGTCGGTATCCCGGCTGCACTGTATCAATGCCTGGCCGAATGCGGTTAATAGATCGTCGCCGACAGCGTGACCATGTTTGTCATTAAGTTCTTTGAAGTTATCCAGATCAATAGCTATTACAGCAACTGAGCTTGATTCATGTTGCTGCTTTAATTCTGTCCAGCGGCTTTCAAAACCACGACGGTTCAGCAGTCCGGTGAGACTGTCGGTATTGGCCTTTTGAGACAACTCTTCGGAGTGTAATTTAACTTTGCGTAAACGTTTTCGGGTGCGTTCATAGCGTTGCGATAAGCGCGAGATGTTATGCCACTGATCAAGTTGCAGGCTGATAGCTTCTGCCAGTAACTCAAGCTGCTGTGTAGCCTCAGGAGATAAGCTGTGTTGCCTGGAGCTGGTCGCACACAGGCTGCCAATGACCTGTTCTGAGTTACGCACTGGCAACACCACAAAGGTTTGCATGCCTAAGGAAGCCCCTGTGCTATGCGGATACTCGTCTTTTACCCGGGTACTGATAATTGAATCGTTGTTAAAGAGTAAGCGACACATAGAGTCCGACCAGTCGAGTTCAGTACCGGAGTCGATCTGGATGTCTTCGCTGCCTTCAACCCAGATAACCTGCTGACGTTGTTGCACGGCATCTATGTAAGTGACAAAAATAGTCTCCAGGCCGGTTATCAGGCTGGCTAATTTTAGTAAGGGTTGTATCGACTTTTCTAACTGTAAGAAAGAGCCGGAAAACTTATCAGTTCGGCGCATGAGTCTATATGTACCCTAATGCTACTTCGTGGTTAATCTTCTATCGTTAGCATATCCTTTTGTAAAGATAAATGAATAATTAATTGATTTGCCTGTAAAAGCTTGAAATATCTTTTAAAGAGACTCATCTTCATAGCATGGACACAATAAAAAATCTGGCTGACTACAGCGCCGCTTTGAAACTGCAGCAACAATCTCCGCTTAAACGGCGGAGACGTTGGGGTGTGCTTGCCGGTGGTGCTGTGATTGGTGGCCTGGGAGCTGCTTTGATGGCGCCGACAGCTGCTGCAGCAGTGGCTGCCGGAGGCGCGGCTAAGATTGGCTTTGGGGCGGGCTTATTTAAAACCGCCGGGGTTATCTTAGGCTCCAAAAGTCTGACGGCCGCGATGGGCGGTTATAAGGGCATGAGCCTGGCGCATAGTTATTTTCGGGACGTGCAGAACTTCGACTTTATACCTTTGACGGAAATAGATGAAAGTCAGCCGCACCAACTGATAGTGATTAATGGTTTTCTCAGTGAAGATGATCGTGAGTACGCCGACTGGCGCGATGCGTTGCAAGCTTCAAACGTGACCCAGCCGACCTGGTTGTTGAGCTGGGAATCGAAACGTTTGCGCGAGCTGAGCGGCACTTTTACCGGGCTTGGTGTGCAGAGTCTGATGAGGGGCAGTATACGTAGTTTGCCTATAGGTCTGGCGTCTCATGTGGCGGATAATGCCTGGCATGGTGCGCAAATGAATGCCCGTAAAGCCGGGCTTTTGTTAGCAGAGGCTATTCGACAGACCCCCGACACTCGTTACAGCATTATCGGCCACTCCTTAGGCGCCCGTGTGGCTTTTTATGCCTTGCAGTCGCTGGCTGGTACGGCTGAGCCAGGCGCTGTGCCGCGGGTTGAGAATACTATTTTACTGGGCGCCGCTCAGGGTCGTAGAAATCACCTTAAATGGCAAAAAGCGGCGGCGGCCTGCAGTGGTCAGCTTATTAACTGTTACTCCGACCGGGATACTGTGCTGCGCTGGATGTACCAGGGCATTAATGCAGGCATGTCGCGTCCGGCGGGTCTGGGCACAGCACCTTCGCCAGTAGTTAATCTGGATTGTTCAGACCTGGTTGCAGCTCATACCGACTGGAAGCGACACTTACCTGAAGTGCTTAAGCGCTGTTAATCATCCCACACGGGCGCGAAGTCGGGATCAATAGGAGGCTGTACAATTAACGGCGGAAACCGATACGAAAGCCGCCCCAGTGTTTGCCCCTGATGAAAATTGGAACCGACAGGTCATGCAAAATTTCCCCTGTGTCGCGCTTATAGGTCTGCAGTAACATAGGTTGCGTATTGCTGCCACAGCGACTGCCCGTGCGGTCGCTGAAAATACGCTTGCTGCGGTTATGAATCAGATCCTGTTCGTAGTTGCCGGTAAGCGGCTGACTGAATTTTTTATTGTGGGTGGGGAAGTACCCTTTACGATCGACGGCCCCTGCATACATAATATTTGCGTGGTGCTGCAAAACAGGCTCCTGAATATCTGCAAAGTGGTCATCGCTGAAGCTGTCATAATCGGTGTGATATTTTTGCGGGTTGGTGCCTTTAATAGGGCGATAGTTCTGACTGAAAACAGCAGACTCGCTTAGCTCCCCGGTTGCAATTGCGTCTTCAAATAAATCGCTTATGGCCTTGGCGGCGCGCTTTGCTTCTTCTAAAACAGGTGCATAAAAGCTATTGTCACTGACTTGACTTAACTCCAGATATATAGTTTCAGTTTCTTCGGATAAGCTTACCGCCTGATCCGCGATTGTCTGTCCTTTGTTTTCTATGTCGTCAAGTGTCTTCGTAAGGTTGACGACTGACTGGTTCATCTGACCGCTGGTTTCATATAAACCGACCGAGACCTGCTCTATTTGTTCAAGCGTTGTAGAAGCCGAACTGATTTGTTGATTGATTTTATTAAAGCCACTGGCTGTCTGCTGCAACTCTTGCTGTACCTGATCACTGTTAACTTTGAGTTGTTGCATGAGTTCCGCGCTTTGCTGACTTTGATCACGGATATCGCTGAGCATCGAAGTGATTTCCTGTGTTGCCCCGGACGTTTTAGCTGCCAGGTTGCGGACTTCGTCGGCGACGACCGCAAAACCACGCCCCTGTTCTCCTGCCCTTGCTGCTTCAATAGCGGCATTTAACGCGAGCAGGTTGGTCTGTTCAGCTACCTGCGTAATGACTTCCGTGATTTTCTGAATATTATCGGCGCTGCTGCGTAGTTGATCGAGTTTTTCAGCAGTGTGGGTAATGAAATCCGCCAGTTCGTTAATACGGCTAACCCCTTTCTGTAAACGCTCATCGGCTTCTGCGGTAGAGGACGCGGTATGTTGCAGCGTGTCCGTAATGCTCTGCATGCTATGACTGAGCTGATTGCTGGTGCTGGCTAGTTGCTCGCTGGCGCCGCCAAGTTCGGTACTCGCCTGACTACTATGCTGGATTTCATTGATTAGCCCGTCGATATAAAATGAAACTTCGGCGGCGCCGATGGCCAGTTTAGAAGTGGCTTCATTGATGCTTTTAATATCAGGCTCGGGCGCAACGTCAATCTGAGTCTCTGTTTTACCAGGGCTGAACTGAGAGGGCAGAAAAATAGCAACACCTGCCACAATAGTCACCAGCACGACAGAAAGCCAGGCGGGGACATTAAGCCAAAGCAGAACGATCTGCGACAGCACCACAAGCAAAACACCCAGATACTTCATAAGTCAGCTCCAGCCAGAACAGAATGATCATCTTTTGTAGCACAACCAGTCTGAATAGGCTGTCTTCTACGACTAAAGTCTGTGCCCAGACTGGCCGTAGTTAACCTGGAGTGTTTAAGCGCCGTTAATCATCCCACACGGGTGCGAAGTCCGGGTCAATAATACGCTCGCCTCTGTCGAGTGAATTTATCTGGTGCATCTGATTCTGAGTCAGGTGCAAATGCTGGGCATCAAAATTACTGCGCAGGTGTTCTGGTTTAATGGTTGAAGGAATCACCGCGCGTTTGTTCTGTAACAGCCAGGCCAGCGTAATAGCCGCTGGTGAGGTGTCATGCTCTTCGGCTATTTGTTGCAACGTGGGCTCCTGCATGACTTTACCCACAGCGAGCGGCATATAAGCGGTGACGCGAATGCCCAGCTCATCACAGCGGTTGGCAACGGCGCGATTCTGCATAAAAGGGTGCATTTCGATCTGGTTGGTCAGGATGTTTTCTGCACCTACATGGCCGGTAGCCTGGCGTAATAAATCCAGGGTGAAGTTAGACACGCCAAAGTTACGGATCAGACCGTCCTGGCGCGCTTTCATTAAAGCATCCAGGGTTTCTTTTAAGGGCACTTCGTTATTGGGGGAAGGCCAGTGGATCAATGCCAGATCCAACTGTTCTTTTTGCAGTTGATCAGCGCTGCGGCGCAGGCTGTCCAGCAGCGCGTAATGCTCAAGATCTTCATACCATACTTTGGTGGTGACAAAGACTTTGTCTTTCGCCACTTTGGACTGATTCAGGGCCTTGCCAACGGCGTCTTCGTTGCCGTACATGGTGGCGGTGTCGATGTGCCGATAACCGATGTCCAGTGCTTGTAATACCAGGTCAGTCAGTTGTTTGCCCTGAATACGAAAAGTGCCAAAGCCTACGGGTTCAAACATAGTTCCTCCACAAAAAATATGAATAAACTAAATATAGAAACCGCGCAGGACTTTGTACAACCTGGCAGGTATTTTTACCCGTTTAGTCGGCTAGTGTAGTTTCCAGCTGTTTGCTGAAAGCGCGGATACGGGCTGCGTTGGCGCCCACATCACTGCGGCCGATACGCGATTTGCTGCGTATATCCAGCAGGCTTTGTTCACCATCTGCAACTACACGAATGACCACGTCATCTTTAAAACCAAACCAGAAGGTGGTGGCGGTGGCTTCGATACGGCCTTCATTCGCATTGGCATCGACCAGTTCCCAGCCCGAGCGGTTAACTACTTCCAGAGCGGCTTCAAATACCTGCTGGGGTGGTTGGTTAAAACGCAGTGTCTGAACTTCAGGGTAGTGCTCGCGTTGTTGTTCAGCGGTTTCTTCGCCGGCATATTCAACCGGATTCGGAGCATCTGCGCGTAAGGGCGCAATCTCAACAAATTCAGGCGGGTTGCTGGTGTCGGTTGAAATATCATGAATAGGGGGTACCGAACGCGCGGTTTGCAACTGACTATACGGCAGATAAAAAGCAATAAAGGCAGCAATGAAGGAAATCGCCAGCGTTGCTCTGCGCCCGGTAGTGCCTGGACGGGCTACAAAGAAGGCAATGATGACCAGCACCATGGCTGCGATGCCCAGATAGGCGGCCCAGCGCATAATAGCAAAAGAGGTGCTGAAGTGAATAATATCAATACGGTACAGAGGGCCTGCAACCAGTAGCATGATCAGTGCCAGCAAACCCGCCGCAGACGCCAGATAGTAGAATATGTTACGCATAATAAACCTCGGTTATTGTTCTTTTATAGTCAGTCTTTACGTATAGATGTACCATCATAGTTCATTTTGGGAAACGAAATAATTATGCAGTGGCTGCTGGATTACGAATTATGGTTCAGGCTGAGCTTTTTTATCGGGCTGCTGGCGCTTTTTATTGGTCTGGAACAAGCCAGACCAAAAAGGGCGCTAAGCCGCAAGTTAAGTTCACGCTGGCTGAGCAACGGCCTGGTTATCAGTATTGATACTATTATTCTGCGCCTGCTGTTTCCGACAGCGGCGGTAGGCGTTGCGCTGTGGGCGCAACAATACGGGCATGGGCTGTTGAACTGGTTAACAGTGCCTGGCTGGTTGGCTATCCTGCTCGCCTTTGTCATTCTGGATTTTGCGATATGGGCCCAACACCTGGTGTTTCACCGTATTCCCTGGTTGTGGCGTGTGCATCGCATGCACCATACGGATATCGATGTGGATGTGACAACTGCACTGCGTTTCCATCCTATAGAAATGGTGTTGTCGCTGCTGATAAAAATGGCGGTGATAGTGCTTATCGGAGCACCCGTAGTGGCGGTGGTGCTGTTTGAGGTGGTCTTAAATGGCGTCGCCATGTTTAACCACAGCAATATTCGTTTGGGTGCTAAAACAGACCGGGTGCTGCGCTATTTCATTGTCACGCCGGACATGCACCGGGTGCATCATTCCTGGCATAAACATGAAACCAACAGTAATTATGGTTTTAATCTACCCTGGTGGGATCGTTTATTTGCGACCTACCGGGATCAGCCCGAAGATGGCCATGACAGCATGACCTTAGGTATTAATCAGTTCCGTGAACCTGAGGATAATCGAATTCATTATATTTTATGGCAACCTTTTCGTGGTTCTGCACGTAGTGCTTCAACCAGACCCTCTAAACCTGATTAAGGAAACCCGATGCGCATAACCCGAGTCCTGTTGTTACTGGTGGTAGCGATATTAATTGGCGGATTTTTTGCTTTTGATCTGCAGCACTACCTGGCACTGGACGAATTACAGCGTCATCAGTCTGAATTGACCCGTTTACGTGACCAGTATCTGTTGCAGTCCTTAGTCGTTGCTTTTGTGATTTATGTGCTGGTGACCGCATTTTCGCTGCCTGGGGCCGCCATTATGACGCTGGCGATGGGCGCGATTTTTGGTTTTGGCTGGGGTTTATTGCTGGTGTCTTTTGCTTCGGCAATGGGCGCAACGCTGGCCTTTTTAATTTCACGTTTTCTTTTGCGCGACTGGGTACAGAACAAATTCAGCCGTCGCCTGCATACGGTGGATAAACGGTTTTCGGAAGACGGCGCTTTTTACCTGTTAAGCCTGCGGCTGGTACCGGTGTTTCCGTTCTTTTTGATTAACCTGGTGATGGGCCTGACGCGCATAAAAACCTGGACCTTCTACTGGGTCAGTCAGGTGGGCATGCTGGCGGGAACTGCGGTTTATGTGAATGCGGGTACGCAGTTGGCGGCTATTGAAAGCACGGCAGATATTTTCTCCGGGCGTTTGCTTTTGTCGTTTACGCTGCTGGGTACTTTCCCGCTCATTGCTAAGGCTTTATTAAGTATTATTAAGCGCCGCCGTGAGTTAGCCAAGTGGAAAAAACCACGTTCTTTTGACCGTAACCTGATTGTGATTGGCGGTGGTTCGGCGGGACTAGTGTCGGCTTATATAGGAGCCGCGGTAAAAGCGAAAGTCACTTTAGTGGAAGGTCATAAACTGGGTGGCGATTGTTTGAACACCGGCTGTGTGCCTTCTAAAACATTGATTAATGTGGCTCGCCAGGCGAAAGCCCGTCGACAGGCGGGTATGGGATTGCCGGCAGCTGAAACAAAAGTGAATTTCGGTGAGTTAATGACCCATGTTCAGCAGGTGATAAAACGCATTGAACCCCATGATTCAGTGGAACGCTACAGTGCACTGGGCGTGGATGTGGTGCTCGGAAAGGCGACTATTAAGTCGCCGTGGGAAGTGGTCATTAATACCGGTGAAGAAGAAAAACGCCTGACCACGCGCAATATTATTGTAGCCACCGGCGGCAAACCTGCGGTGCCTGATATTGAAGGCCTGCGGGAGCTGGACTATGTGACCAGCGATACCGTATGGCAGTTGACCGAACTTCCGCCGCGTCTGTTGGTGCTGGGTGGTGGCCCTATTGGTTGCGAACTGGCGCAGGCGTTTTCTGGTCTGGGGTCTGCGGTGACTCAACTGGAAATGGGCGATCGTTTGCTGGCGCGTGAAGATGACGACATCAGTGCTCTGGTGTTAGAACGCTTCAAGGCTGAAGACATAGATGTGCGCCTGAGTCAGCGTGCGGCTAAATTCAGTCAGACAGAGCAGGGGGCTGAGGTTACAGTCGAACATCTGAATGCCAGTGGCGAAGTCACAGAAACTGAAGTGATTGCTTTTGATAGGGTGCTGGTCGCAACCGGGCGTAAAGCTAACCTGGAGGGGTTTGGATTGCAGGAACTGGGCGTTAAAACCTCATCGGTTGTCGATAGCGACGAGTTTATGCAAACCAGCATACCGACGATTTATGCAGCGGGTGATGTCACCGGGCCTTATCAGTTCACCCATACGGCTTCGCATCAGGCCTGGTATGCCAGTGTGAATGCCTTATTCTCACCTTTTAAGCGTTTTAAAGCCGATTATCGGGTAATCCCCTGGGCAACCTTCACTGATCCTGAAGTGGCCACTGTCGGGCTGAATGAACGTTTAGCCAAAGAGCAGGGCGTAGACTATGAAGTCACCCGTTATGAATTAGATGATTTGGACAGAGCCATTGCTGATAACAAAGCTTATGGTTTTATTAAGGTGCTGACAGTGCCTGGTAAAGATAAGATCTTAGGGGTGACTATGGCCGGTCCTGGCACTTCGGAGCTGATTGCAGAGTTTGTGCTGGCGATGAAACATAACCTGGGGCTGAAAAAAATATTAGGCACCATTCATATTTACCCGACTATGAACGAAGCCAATAAATTTGCCGCAGGCGATTGGGCGCGCCAGCACGCGCCGCAAAAAGTACTGGCCTGGGTTGAGAAGTTTCACGGCTGGCGGCGCAGCTAAGTCAGTGCGCCTCTATCCAGTCTGAAACCCGGCGTTCGAGCAGGGGCAGGGGCAAAGCGCCTCCGCCCAGCACAGCGTCATGGAATTCACGGATATCAAAGCGGTCGCCTAAGGCTTGTTCGGCTTCGTTACGTAAATCCTGGATTCGCTGCATGCCTATTTTAAAGGATGTCGCCTGGCCTGGAATGGTCATGTAGCGATGCACTTCAGTGCGTACAGCACCCTCTGCAATGGGCGTTTTTTGCATGAAGTAGTCGATGGCATCCTCTTTCGTCCATTCTTTAGCGTGCAGCCCAGTGTCTACGACCAGCCTTACCGCCCGCCACAGCTCGGTGACTACCTGACCAAACTCGGAATAAGGGTCTTCATAGGCCCCCATTTCCCGAGCCAGCCATTCGGCGTACAACGCCCAGCCTTCAGAATATACGGTGAAACGTGCCTGAGTTCGGAAATCCGGTGTGTTCTGCAACTGCTGCGCTATGGATATCTGCAAATGATGACCGGGCACGCCTTCATGGTAGGCAATGGCTTCGAGTTCGTTTTTGGGCATGGATTGCATATCGGAGAGGTGGGCATAAAACACCCCCGGCCGTGACCCGTCTGCCGCGCCCGACATATAGTGCTGGGGTGCGCCGTCCTGTTCACGATAAGCCTCTACCCGGCGCACTTCCAGTGGAATGTCGGGCAGGTTCTTAAAGTAGTCAGGCAATCGTTCCTGCATGGTGCCCAGGTAATCTCTTGCCTGTTGCAGATAGGCTTCGCGTCCTTCATTGGTGTTTGGGTAAAAGAAGCGCTCGTCGTTGCGTATATAACTGAAAAAGTCCTGCAGATCGCCGTCAAAGTCGACCCGTGACTTAATCTCGAGCATTTTGTCTGTTAAGCGGTCGACTTCATCCAAACCCAGCTGGTGAATTTCAGCTGCAGTCATATCTGTGGTGGTGTAAAAAGCTAACAGATGTTTATAAAAGTCTTCACCGCCTGCATGTCGGCTAATGCCAACCGGATTTTCTTCCGTGTTCTCAATATCCTCATCCAGCCAGTCGATTAAAGCCTGATAGGCGGGCAGGAGAGCTTCCTGTAAAGCTGCTTCGGTATCCTGACGTAGCAGAACAGCTGCGGTGGAAGTAATAAGCTCGTCGGCTTCTAACTGCGCTATTTTATGCTGGGCATCGGCCCATAACGGTGAGTCTTCGCCCGAGCCAAAAGGGGCGCCGCTAATCACAGCAAGGGCCTGGCGGCGGACTTCACGGTAAGCAAAAGCGGGTGGGCGTATGCCAGAACCTGCCTGTTCTTTGGCTTGCCCGATCAGTTCTTCGATGGTGCTGGCTATAGCGCGGATGCGTTTATTGTATGCGCCCATATCGCGATGATTCTGCACCTCATGGGAGCCAATTAGTAATTGTGGCAGGCGTGACTGAGGTCCTATCATTTGTTCAAACACATAATGCATCTGGCGGAACTCAGCGGCCTCTTGTTGCTGTTGGTACTGCAAGACCCAGAGATCGTAAGACAACTGTTCTTCCGCGCTCAGCTTTGCATAATCGAACTGCTCTGTAAGCGCCTGTACACTGGATGCTTTCCATTGCAGGCGTTGCTGAGCGGATTCATTCGATACACTGTCAATTTCATCATAGCGCAGACGGCTACCCTGACGGGTAAGCTGAGATGGGCTGAAGGTGATTTCTTCAGCGTACCGGGCGTCCAGCCACGCGCTAAGTTCCGAATTATGTTCTGCTGCTTCTTGTGCTGACGGTTGCGCTGGCTCCTGGCACGCGGCCAGGAGCACAGTCAAGGTCAGGATTACGCCTGCTGGTCGGCAACCCATTGTTTTACCTTACGTTCAAGTACTGGCAATGGCATAGCACCACCGTCCAGAATAGTGTCGTGAAAACCTCGGATATCAAAGGAATCGCCCAGTTCAGTTTCTGCATACTCACGCAGCTCCTGAATCTTCAGCATACCGATTTTATAGGAAGTAGCCTGTCCCGGAATGACCAGGTAACGCTGCACTTCTGAGTTAATAGCACCGGCGGGTATCGGTGTTTTTTCTGAGAAGTAGTCAACAGCGTCCTGCTGAGTCCAGCCTTTGGCATGCATGCCCGTATCTACAACTAAGCGCACTGCACGCCACATTTCAGTCACTAGTCGACCAAAGTCTGAATAAGGGTCTTCGTAACCACCCATTTCTTTAGCTAGTAGTTCTGAATACAGCGCCCAGCCTTCTGAGTAGACAGTAAAGCGCGCCTGGGTGCGAAACTGAGGTACGGACTCCAGTTCCTGAGCAATGGAGATCTGCATATGGTGACCTGGATTACCTTCATGATAAGCAATAGCTTCCATTTCGTTCTTTGCCATGGAACTCATATCAGACAAATGCGCGTAATAAATACCTGGGCGTTCACCGTCTGGCGAACCTGGGTAATAATGCTGAGGCGCACCATCCTGCTCGCGGTAAGGTTCTACCCGGCGAACGACAAGGTCCGCTTTAGGCAGTATGCCAAAGAACTCTGGCAACCGCTCTTCAATACCAGCCAGATACTGGCGTGAATCTTCCAGATAAGCTTCACGACCTTCGTCGGTATTCGGGTAAAAGAAGCGTTCATCGGTGCGGATAAATTCGAAGAACTCGTCCAGGTCGCCGTCGAATTCGACCTGCTCTTTAATGGCGATCATTTCATTGGTCAGGCGTTCTACTTCGTCTAGTCCTATCTGGTGAATTTCGTCAGCGCTTAAGTCAGTAGTAGTTGATACTTTGAGCATGTATTCATAATATTCAGCACCGCCCTCATGGCGACTGATACCGACGGTATTCTCTTCAGCAACCTCCGTATCTCGCTGCATCAGCGCAATCAGATTGCTGTAGGCTGGCCCGAAGTCATCCGTCAACGCAGAACGAGCTTCTTCTCGCAGATTTTCTGCACGCTCTTCATCGATAACACCTTCTTCTACCAGGTTGTTAATTTTTTCCTGGGCATCGGCCCAAACCGGAGAATCGTTTTCGACGTCCTCAAAAGGTGCCCCGCTAATTAGTGCACGTGTCTGACGGGTTACATATTCATAAGCAAATTTAGGTGGGCGAATGCCGGCTTCCGCCTGCAATTCGGCGCGAGCGATTAAGTCATCAATAGCCGCACCAATGCCTGAAATACGACTGTTGTAGGCGACCATGTCGCTTTCATCATCTACGCCGTGAAAAGCCAGTAGTACCTGAGGCAGTGAAGTGTGGGCACCGCGCATTTGATCAAAGATATAACCAGCATTGCGGAATTCAGCACCTTCTTTCATCAGTGAGTACTGATACATCCATATATCATATGAAATTTGCCCGTCATCTGATAACTCGTCGTAGTTAAAGTTGCTTTCCAGCTCCTGAACCGTTGCTTCCATCCACTCCAGCCGGCGTTCTTCAGCTTCCACAGTGACGTCATCAATTAAACCATACTGTTCTTTACGGCCCTGTCGGGTGAGTTGAATGGGACTCATCTGGAGTTGTTCTTCGTACTTTTCATCAAACCAGGCATTCAGGCGTTCGGTTTGTTCCTGCTGCTGTTGCTCACTGACACCTTGTTGAGTAGCCGTTTCAGCTTGAGTACGTTCGGCTGAGGTGGTTTCCTGTGGAGCGTCCTGGCAGGCGCTCAGTAGTGCCATTATACTGAGGGCAAGTAGTGTTTTTTTCATTATTATTCTCCAGTTAAAAAAACGATTCAGGTTCAACATAGCATGTAAATCAATGCAGTGCAGCGCTCACGCGATGGGGTTTCTCGCAGTTCACTGTGACCACTGTTATACTGGTGTTAAATGAGAAAAATGAAGGCCGTACAACAGCCATTTTATTGATATTCAGGAACAAAATAAGTTATGTCAGATGACCCAAGGTCAGAACAACCTCAATACGAGGTAGTCATACCCTCACGCGATGAATTCTTAGAGGCGGTAGCCAACCAGGTTAAGCCTTTGCCTTTTGAAGACATTGTGGAACAGTTTAAATTACACGACGAGCGCCAGCAGATTGGTGCTAAGCGTCGGCTACGCGCTATGGAGCGTGACGGGCAGTTAGTATTCACTAAAGCCAACGCCTATGGATTACCTGAGCGCATGGATTTGAAAAAAGGCTGGGTGGTAGGCCATCGCGACGGTTTTGGATTTGTGCGCCTGGAAGAAGGCGGCAAAGATCTATTCTTGCCCCACCACCAGATGCAACTGACTCTGCACGGTGACAAGGTACTGGTTAAAGAAAGCGGTACTGATAGCCGGGGCCGTGCTGAAGCGCGTATTGTGCGTGTTGTCGAAGCTGGTCAGCAGGAAATTGTCGGGCGCTTCTTTGTCGAACAAGGCATGTCGGTAGTGGTACCGGACGATACCCGCATTACCCAGGATTTGATTATCCCGCCAGAAAATGTAAATGGCGCACGGCATGGCCAGATGGTCGTTGCCAAGGTAACTGCAAGGCCCAGCCGTCGCAGCAGCCCGGTGGGTACTGTAGTTGAAATCCTCGGCGAACATATGGCGCCGGGCATGGAAATTCAGGTGGCCATTCGCGAACACGGTATTCCTTATGAGTGGAGCGAAGAGGTTAACGCTGAAATTGAGCAGATAGCTCCTGAGGTTACTGCTGAAGATAAAAAAGGGCGGGTTGATCTGACCGATATGCCGCTTGTTACTATTGATGGTGAAGACGCTCGCGACTTTGATGATGCCGTATACGCGGAACCGGACGGAAAAGGTTTTCGTCTATGGGTAGCCATCGCTGATGTGACCCATTACGTACGTCCGGGCACTTTATTGGATAAAGAAGCCAATACCCGCGGTACCTCGGTTTATTTTCCGGATAACGTCGTTCCTATGCTGCCGGAAGCCTTGTCGAATGGACTGTGCTCGCTGAACCCTAATGTAGATCGTCTGTGCATGGTCGCGGAAATGTCTATTGACGCTAAAGGTAAGCTGAAAAACTCGCAGTTTTATCCGGCGGTGATGAATTCCAAAGCACGCTTAACCTACACCAAGGTTTATCGCATGCTGGAAGGGGATCCTAAGTTACGTGAGCAGTATGCTGAACAATTGCCGCATATTGAAAACCTGAAACTTTTATACGATGTGCTGAAAAAGTCGCGCTCAGAACGGGGTGCTATTGAGTTTGAAACCCTGGAAACGCGCTTTATCTTTAATGCGCAGCGCAAGATTGAAGAGATTGTGCCCGTTAAACGCAATGTCGCGCACATGATGATTGAAGAATGCATGATCATGGCCAACGTAGCAGCGGCGCGCTTTGTCGAGAAGCAGGAAGGTAATGCACTTTTTCGTGTGCATGAGACCCCGGATGACGATCGACTGGATGGGTTCCGCGCTTTTCTTGGAGAGCTAGGGCTTTCTCTGGGCGGAGGCGAAGAGCCGCAGCCGAAAGATTTCACTAATTTACTGCAGAAAGTAGCGGACCGCCCCGACAGCGAGTTGATTCAGACCTTGTTGCTGCGTTCATTGAAACAGGCTGTCTATACGCCAGACAACGAAGGTCACTTTGGTTTAGCGCTGGATGAATACGCGCATTTTACTTCACCGATTCGCCGTTATCCGGATCTACTGCTGCATCGTGAAATAAAATATCAGCTGCGCAGTACGAATAAGAAACTGGCAGGCCTGGATGGCGGTTTTCACTATGGTGAAAAGCAGATGGCTGAATTGGGTGCTCATTGCTCAAGCACAGAACGTCGCGCTGATGAAGCGACCCGGCAGGTTGATGAATGGCTCAAGTGTGAGTTCATGCAGGATCATGTGGGTGCTGAGTTTGAAGGCGTGATTTCAACGGTGACTAATTTTGGTTTCTTTGTGCGCCTGCGTGACCTGATGATTGACGGTCTGGTACATATCTCGAATCTTTCCAGCGAGTACTATCACTTTGATGCGGAACGCCACTTCCTGATAGGTGAGCATTCACGTCGGATATTCCGTATTGGTGACAATGTTCAGGTGAAAGTGAACAGCGTGAATCTGGATGAGCGTAAAATCGACTTTGGCCTGCTCAATATTGAAACTGCAGGCAGTCTGGAAACTCGCCGGGAAGCTAAAGTCTCGGCAGAGAAAGCTAAAAAGTCGGACAAAAAGAAAAAACCGGGTAAAAAAGGCGCTCCGGGAAAAAGTCGCTCTGGCAAAGGCGGCCGGGCTCCAAAAGCGAAACAGAAAAAGAGCGGTAAAGCATGAGCAAAAAAGAAGTAGTGCATGGTATTCATGCTGTTAATTCTATTATTAAGAACAACCCAGAGCGCCTGATAGAACTCTTTGTACTGCAGGGCCGCGGCGATAAAGCCTTAGACAGCATCCTCAAGCTGGCGCGTAATGCTGGCGTGCGGGCGCAGGAATGTCAGCGTAAAACTCTGGATCAAAAAGTAAATGATGAAAACCATCAGGGCGTGGTTGCAGTAGTAACTCCAGCTAAACATTATAATGAAGGGGACTTGCCGGCGTTGTTTGAAAAAGCTGGTCAGCAAGCTTGTTTTCTGATTCTGGATAATGTCACCGACCCGCATAATCTGGGCGCCTGTTTACGTACTGCCGATGCGGCAGGTATCACCGCGGTTATCGTTCCTAAAGACAAGTCAGCGAAAATTACCAGCACGGTCAGTAAAGTGGCCTCAGGTGCGGCCGAGACTATGCCTTTTGTGGTGGTAACCAATCTGGCCCGTACCCTGCGTGAAATTCAGGCGTTAGGTGTATGGGTGATAGGTACCGCAGGCGAAGCTACAGAAACCCTGTACCAGGCCGACTTCAAAGGCCCGGTTGCCATAGTTATGGGCGCTGAGGGCAGTGGTATGCGGCGTTTGACTCGCGAACATTGCGATCAACTGATCTCTATTCCGCTGGCGGGCAGTGTCAGTAGCCTGAATGTGTCGGTAGCCGCCGGCGTGTGTTTGTTTGAAGTTGTGCGTCAGCGGGCAGGCTGATAATGATAAAACGCAATATGATAACGCCCTTAGCGGTAGCTTTGGGTTTGATCCTACTCTTGTCATTGGCCTGGTTGCCTGGCGACTCCGGCGTGCAACAGCAAAAACCAGAGGTTGCCGTAGCTATGCACTATGATGCCGATAACCGTCGCTTACAAACGCTGGCGGAGGATTTGAGTTATCGTATGCGCACTCATCATGAGTACCGTTTAACTGAAAGCGAAATCCTGTTACCAAGCAGCACTGAACGCCAACAGGTAGTGATTTATTTGAGCGAAGAATCGGGTCTTGTGAGCATCCGCGCTGAAATCGACGAGCAGGCGGTGGCGGTCAATGCCCCCTCTGAAGTGGCGCTAAACCTGCCCGGAAAGTTATTCTCCCTCATCAACAGTCAGTTGCAGGAGGCTAATTAAGCCTCTGTTGTTGCCTTTACTGGCTGGTTACCGTACAATTTGCCGGCTTAAATCAGCCTTGTAATTTACTTTAAGTTCCTTGCTTCTATAACAGTGTGGCTGATCTGTTCGAGGCTTAACATCCATAAGGAGCAGCAATGCGTCATTATGAAATCGTATTTATGGTTCACCCTGATCAGAGTGAACAGGTTCCAGGCATGATCGAACGCTATAGCGAAACGATCAAGCAAGGCGGTGGTTCTATTCACCGTTTAGAAGACTGGGGCCGTCGTCAACTGGCTTACCCAATTAACAAGCTGCACAAAGCTCACTATGTTCTTTTGAACATCGAAGCTGGTTCAGAAGTAATTGAAGAGCTTGAAACTGCTTTCCGTTACAACGACGCCGTTCTGCGTAATCTTATTATGCGTAAAGATGAAGGTGTTGAAGAACCTTCTCCTTTCGCTAAGCCGAGAGAAGAGCGCCGCGACAGCAAGCCGGAAGATGAAAGTGAAGGCGAAACTGAAGCACGCACTGAAGCCACTGAAGAAGCTGAATAAGCTGAAACAGTAGCTGTCTGTGACTAATCAACTGTTATTAGTCGGCGAGGTGGTAAAACCACCACGCATGAGTAAAAGCCCCGCTGGGGTAAAGCACCTGCATCTGGTCATTGACCACAGGTCGCAGCAGCAGGAAGCCGGAATGACACGACAGTGTTTTTTGCGCATTCAGGTTGTTGCCAGCGGAGATTGGGCACAGGACCAGGCAAACCAATTAACTGTTGGAAGTGTGATAGAAGTGCAGGGTTTTTTAAACCGGCATGAAACCAGTAACGGGGTACCTCGACTGGTATTGCACGCTCAACAACTGAAAAAGATTTAACAGGAGAACACCATGGCTCGTTTTTTCCGTCGTCGCAAATTCTGCCGCTTTAAGGCAGAAGGCGTTAAAGAGATCGATTACAAAGATATCGCAACGTTGAAAAACTATGTAACTGAAAGCGGCAAGATTGTACCTAGCCGTATCACTGGCACTTCAGCGAAGTATCAGCGTCAGCTGGCTCGTGCTATTAAGCGCGCCCGCTACCTGAGTTTGTTGCCTTACACTGACTTACATAAGTAAGTGTCGGTTCGTATTAACTTTCGAAGCAGAGGTAACAAATTATGAATATTATTCTACTTGATAAAGTAGCTAACTTAGGTGGCCTGGGCGACCAGGTAACTGTCAAGTCAGGTTATGCACGTAACTTCCTTTTCCCATCAGGAAAAGCAGTACCTGCGACTAAAGATAACGTGCAAGCGTTTGAAGATCGCCGTGCAGAGCTGGAAGCTAAAATCGCTGAAGAGCTGAAAGCAGCAGAGGCCCGTGCAGAGCAGGTTAACGCACTGGACCCAGTTGTTATTGAATCTAAAGCTGGTGATGAAGGCAAATTGTTCGGTTCAATCGGTACTCGTGACATCGCTGATGCTGTCACGGTCGCTGGTATTGAAGTTCAGAAGAGCGAAATTCTGATGCCGCATGGCACTATTCGCGAAACTGGCGAGTTCGATATCGAACTGCAATTGCATGCTGACGTAACTGCACAAATTAAACTAGTGGTTCAAGCCACCAAGTAAGCAGTTAATGTAAGCTTGAGAAAGGGTGCCTTAGGGCACCCTTTTTTGTTTTCCGGGTGCTTACTTTTATTTTTCGGGTAAGTCAGCTTTCTTCGTGAGGCTAGCTTGTGTATGATTTCCTACCGTTCGTTAAACCCGTTAAATGAGAGCGCCCGTGCCAGCACCCGTTAAAAGAAAAGACGCCCAGGTAGATGCCATTAAAAGTGCCCCCCATTCGATAGAGGCCGAGCAGTCGGTATTGGGTGGTCTGATGCTGGATAATGAAGCCTGGGACAACGTCGCCGAACGAGTGATTGGTGATGACTTTTATCTACGCTCTCATCGTTTGATATTCCAGGGTATGCACCACCTGGTTGAACACCAGAAGCCTATCGACTTAGTCACGTTATCAGAGTTGCTTGAACAGACTGGTGAATTGCAGCAAATAGGTGGTTTTGCCTACTTGTTGGAAATCCAGAAGAATACCCCCAGTTCAGCCAATATTCTGGCTTATGCAGATATTGTACGTGAACGCGCCGTTATCCGTGAAATGATCAGTGTGGCCAATGAAATTGCCGAGTCGGGTTTTGATACCCAGGGCCGGCAAAGTCATGAGCTGCTGGATATGGCTGAGTCCAAGGTATTTAAAATAGCTGAGAAGCGGGCTAATGCCAGTGAAGGCCCTATGGATATTTCCGATATCCTGGAAAAGACTCTGGACCGAATTGAATTTTTGAGTAAACAAACCAATCACAACGGTGTCACCGGGGTGTCTACCGGCTTCCATGACCTGGACCGCATGACTACCGGGTTACAGCCTTCGGATCTGGTCATCATCGCCGCACGGCCTTCGATGGGTAAAACCACTTTTGCGATGAACATAGCTGAACACGCTGCTTTGAACGAAGACAAACCAGTGGTTATTTTCAGTCTGGAGATGCCCGCCGAACAAATCATGATGCGGATGCTGGCTTCACTGAGTCGGGTTAACCAGACCAAAGTACGGACCGGTAACCTGGATGATGAGGATTGGGCGCGTATCAGTTCAGTGATGGGCATGCTGAACGAAAAGAACAATATGTACATTGATGACGGTTCTGGTCTTACGCCCACCGAAGTGCGTTCCCGCTCGCGTCGTATTGCCCGTGAACATAACGGTATTAGCATGATCATGGTGGATTACCTGCAGTTGATGACAGTGCCCGGTATGAGCGAGAACCGGACTCTGGAAATCGCTGAGATTTCGCGTTCACTGAAGGCGCTGGCGAAAGAACTTAAGTGCCCGGTGGTGGCGTTGTCGCAGTTGAACCGCTCGCTTGAGCAGCGTGCTGATAAACGGCCAGTGAACTCGGATTTACGTGAGTCAGGGTCGATAGAGCAGGATGCGGATTTGATTATGTTTATTTACCGTGACGAAGTCTACAATCCGGAAGGCGATAAACAGGGACTGTCGGAAATTATTATTGGTAAACAGCGTAATGGTCCCATAGGTTCAATAGAGCTTAAGTTCCACGGTGCCCTGTCACGCTTTGATAATTACGCCCGTCCTGAGCAAGAGGACGACTATTAATGCGACCGGCCTGGGCAGCTATTGATCTTAAAGCCTTGCAACATAACTTAAGGTTATTGCGTGAGAAAGCAGGGCATCGTCAGTTATTGGCTATCTTGAAAGCTAATGCTTATGGACATGGATTAACGCGTATCGCTGCTGAGTTACAGCAGGCGGATGCTATTGGTGTGGCAAGAGTCGATGAGGCTTTGGCGTTACGCCAGGAAGGTATTGTTAAACCTATAGTTCTGCTTGAAGGTTTCTTTGAGCCTTCTCAGTTAGCTGTATTGGCAGCCAGCCAGATACAGACCGTGATTCACACCGAACATCAGTTAGTACAATTAGAACGAGCTGAATTAAACACGCCGTTAAAAGTCTGGTTAAAAGTTGATACGGGTATGCATCGTATAGGTGTGGAACCTGAAGAAACGGTAGCTTTTTATCGGCGTTTACAGGCTTCAGACAATGTTGATGGCGATCCTATTCTGATGACTCATTTTGCTTCCGCAGATACCCCTGAAGTCGAGCAAAATCAGCAGCAACTTGCGGTTTTCAATTCTTTACAGGATAGCTTGCAGGCACGCCTCTCTATTTCTAATTCTGCTGCGTTTCTCGCTGACCTTGCTCCACAGGATAACTGGGTCAGACCGGGCCTGGTTTTATATGGCGTTTCGCCGTTCGCTGACAGAAGAGGTCAGCAACTGGGTTTAAAGCCTGTGATGACATTGCAGGCGAGTATTATTTCCACTCGTGAGATAGATCAGGGTGAAAGTGTCGGTTACGGTGCTGCCTGGACGGCACGTCATAAAACGCGTATCGGCATACTAGCTATTGGTTATGGCGATGGCTATCCACGTAACGCTCCTGAGGGCACTCCGGTATGGATTGAAGGGCGTTGTTATCCTTTGGTCGGGCGCGTGTCGATGGATATGTTAGCTGTTGATTTAGGCCTGGATAGTGATATTGAAATTGGCGCTACCGGTGTGTTGTGGGGGCCGCAATTGCCAGTAGAAGAAGTTGCCGAACATGTGGGTACTATTAGTCATGAGCTGCTGTGCAATGTAGCCCGTCGTGTAGTTCTTGACTACGGTGACGAGAATTAATACAGCTTAAAAATGGTGAAAAAAATGGGGTCAGAGCTAAAATTAACCACTTTTAAGTGGTTAATTTTAGCTCTGACCCCATTTGTGTTTAAATCTTATCGAAACAGATCTCTATGTGGGCTTTGCCTGCTGCATGGGTGAAGGGCATAATCAACTTTGGCCCTTCTGAGCGGTGGCTGATGCTGTGGTTAAATCCCGAAACCACCACAGGAGAGGCCATTTCAAACTCAAAGCCTTTTTCACCCAGAGTGCGTTTTGCACCACCGGTTACCATGTTGGTAATTTCGCCAACCATATCGGTGATGTCATCGTTAATTTCAGATGGTTTTTCACCCAGCATGTTTTTCATGATTTCCAGAGCTAACGATTCGTCAAAAGTAATCGAAAACGATCCTTTTGTCTGCGGCCCAACCATACCTATCAGTCCTGACACATCACCGCGGGCGAGGTCATCCTCTTTCATCTGAGGTTTACCGGGTGTTAGTTCAATTTGCGCCATCATAGAAAGCACATTTTGCACTGAGGTCAGAAAGGGGTTAATAAAATCAGCATTCATACTTCGTTTCCGTTAATGGCTTAACTGGTTGCCTTTTTGGCAGCTCTCGCATAGTCCTAGCGCTTCGACGGTTTGTTGTTCAACAAGGAAGCCTTGCGCTTGCGCCTGGCTTACAAATTGTTCATGCACTCCGTCAGAGTGTATCTCTTGTACGTTACCGCAGGACCGACAGATCAACATTTGCACTGGATGTTGTTTTTCAAAGTGCGAGCAGAGAACGTAGCTATTGGATGAAGAAATTTTATGTACGAAACCTTGTGCCTGCAGAAAATCCAGCGCCCGATATATAGTCGGGGGCTTCGCGTTGGGGACTTCTTTTTTCAGTTTATCGAGCAAATCATAAGCGCCTATGGCGCCGTCATGTTCACTAAGCAGGTTGAAAACTTCGCGTCTCGCCGGGGTCATGCGTACCCCGCGGTGCAGGCAAAGTTTTTCAGCTCGGGCGATTAACTGTTGATTGCGTTGCTTTTTTGTCATAGCGCTAGCTTAGCATGAGTTAAATAGTAAATGCATGCATTTTAGTGCATAGAATGAGCGGTGCAGATTAGTGTATAATCGCACCTTAAAGCGTTTCATCTCTATATAAACAAGTACTTAGGCAGGTTATGGTGCATCCGGTAAAAATAGATAAAAGCAGAGTTTTCTCAGTCGCTCCCATGATCGATTGGACGGACCGCCATTGCCGCTTTTTTCATCGGCAACTGAGCCAGCATGCGGTGCTCTATACCGAGATGATAACCACTGGGGCTATCATTCACGGGAAGGCTGACTTTCTTGCTTATAATCAGGCTGAACATCCAGTGGTACTGCAGCTTGGTGGCAGTAACCCGGCTGATCTGGCTTATTGCACCGGGTTGGCGGTAGAGCGTGGTTATGACGAAATCAATCTGAATGTAGGTTGCCCGTCGGATCGTGTACAAAACGGTCGCTTTGGTGCCTGTTTGATGGCTGAACCTGAGTTAGTCAGGGAGTGTCTGGGCGCTATGCAGGAAGCCGCAGGCGAGATTCCAGTTAGCATTAAAACCAGATTGGGTATTGATGAACAGGATAGTTACGAGTTCTTATGCCGATTATTGGAAGTGCTCCCTGAAGCTGGTGTGAAGAATGTGACCTTGCATGCCCGTAAAGCCTGGTTAAAAGGGCTGAGCCCAAAGCAGAACCGGGATATTCCTCCTTTAGATCATGCTCGGGTTTATCAGGCGAAACGGGACTTTCCTCATTTAAATATCCACATCAATGGTGGTATTCAGGATTTGCAACAGGCGGAACAGCATCTTGAGCATGTGGACGGTGTCATGCTTGGGCGGGCGGTATATCAGAATCCTTGGTTATTGAGTCAGGTCGATGAGCAGATATACGGTCAACCGGGATTGCTACAGAAGCCACAGGATGTGTTACCTGCCATGGCGGAGTACATTGAGCAGCATATCGCAACCGGTGGTAAGTTCTGGCATGTGGCTCGCCATATGCTTGGATTGTTTCAGAGTTGCCCAGGTGCGCGGCAGTGGCGTCGTCATTTAAGTGAGCAGGGGCCGCGTGCGGTTAGTGTGGTTCCTTTGCATGAAGCCGCGGAAATGGTGCTGGAAAAGATAGGTGATCCCGCTTACGAAATTTAGTTGGTAAATTTGACCAATTCCTTTTATTTTTTCACTAAGTTTTAACTTTTAACGATATTTAAGTTTTTTGAATTTTAATTGAATATAAATAAAAGCCATAAATTTCAACTGGTTACAAATAAGTAAAAACTGGCACATGGTTTGTAATGTAGTAAAGCAATAGCGCAACGGGCGCTTTTATTTACTCACTACTTATATAGGAAAATACCATGAACAGTTTATTACTTACTTTCGCACTTTTCTCTAACCCAGCTCCTGCTATTGATGTGAGTGAGCTGATTGATATCAACGCCTGGCGTCAGGAGCTTCACGTTCAGATAGTAAGGGAAGCCGCCGAAGTTTCTGAGCTTATGAAAAATACGGTACGCGAAGGTATTAACCAGTTACAGGTAATTGAAATTGAAGAGCAGGAAGGCGTACTTCAGACCGCTGCAGCTAAGGGGCAGTAATTCATGCTCTGGTTTCTCATGCTTTTATGGTTAAGTTTGCCAGCGTTAGCAATAATAGCGGTTGTATCGCTAGCGGGGTTAATCAAAGGCATAACCCGAAAATTACCGCGTATATCCCGGCGGGTGTTTGAGTAGTCACTCGCCGCTTTCCATAAAGTCTGATAATCTGCATCTTATCTTATAAATAAAATGATAAAGGATGCGAACATGCGGTTAGCCACCCTTACTACAGCTTTAGCCTGTACCTTAGTTTTTACTTCCTCCTCTTATGCCACTGAAATATTTGCCAGTGAACGTGCCAAGCAAATTGCGCAGGACAGCCTCATTATTGACACCCATATCGATGTGCCCTGGCGCTTGATGAACGACTGGGAAGATATGACTGGTTCCGCTGAACGTGGTGACTATGATTATGAAAGAGCGGTAGCGGGTGGTTTGAATGCACCTTTTATGGCGATCTATATACCTAGCAGTTATGAAGATAATGGTGCTTACACCCTGGCTAATCAGCTGATCGACTTTGTTGAGTCTATGGTATACCGGGCACCGGACAAATACGCTATTCCACATCGCGCTGATGATTTATCTGAACACCAGCAGCAGGGACTGATTTCACTGCCTATGGGCATGGAAAATGGCGCCCCTATAGAAGGCAGCCTGGATAACCTGCATCATTTCTTTGAACGTGGTGTGCGTTATATAACCCTGGCCCATTCCGAAGACAATCATATTTCGGATTCATCTTATGACATTCGAGCCCAGTGGGGTGGCTTAAGCCCCTTTGGTGAAGAGCTGGTGGTTGAAATGAATCGCATTGGCATGATGGTAGATGTCAGTCATATCAGCGACGCTGCTTTTTATGATGTTCTGGAAATAACGGAAGTGCCGGTGATTGCGACTCACTCTTCAGCACGCGCTTTCACTCCGGGATGGCAACGTAATATGAGCGATGAAATGATCGAAGCGTTAGCCGAGAATGGTGGTGTAGTCCAGGTTACATTCGGTTCTACCTTTGTCACCGCACAGGCTAACCAGCACCGTGCTCGCATTCAGCGCTTAACCGATGAAATCAATGAAGAGTTCGGAGAAGGCACTGAAGAAGCAGAAGCCGCTATCGCGGCTATGCGTGAAGAAAATGAATACCCCTTTGCTACCTATGAAGATGTGCTTAACCACTTTGACCATATCGTTGAGCTAGTGGGCATTGACCATGTAGGTATAGGATCGGATTACGATGGCGTAGGCGACACCTTACCGGAAGGATTGAAAGACGCGAGTACCTTTCCTAACTTAATCCAGGGTTTCTTAGACCGCGGTTACAGTGAAGAAGATATTGATAAAATTCTCTATAAAAATACCATGCGTGTATGGCATGCAGCTGAGGCTTATGCAGAGCAGCATAAGTCTTGACACTGGCAGGTAAACCCGTATAATCCCGCACCAAGGCTCATAGGCTTCTGTCTGTGAGCTGCATCAGCAACCCCGATTGGGGGTTGAACGGTAGTTGAAAAAACATCATCTTCGGGCAGAAATGCCAGTGAAGATGCGTGTTTTTTTATGCTCTTTTTTAAATGCTCTTTATATATGAGGCTTTGATTATGTCTAGTCAAAGAATTCGGATTCGCTTGAAAGCGTTCGATCACCGCCTGATTGATCAGTCGACAGCAGAAATCGTTGATACTGCAAAACGCACTGGCGCACAGGTTCGTGGCCCTATTCCACTACCCACGCGCAAAGAACGTTTCACTGTGTTGATTTCTCCTCACGTGAACAAAGATGCTCGTGATCAGTACGAGATCCGCACTCACAAGCGTCTTATCGACATCATTGAACCTACTGAAAAAACAGTAGATGCGCTGATGCGTTTGGACTTGGCCGCTGGCGTTGATGTACAAATCAGCCTGGGTTAAGTGAGCAATAGGATTCTGGATAAGAGGTTTTAACAATGGCTATTGGTCTAGTCGGTCGTAAAGTCGGAATGACTCGCATCTTTCAAGAAGATGGCGCTTCAGTTCCTGTGACTGTGATCGAAGTGCAAGCAAACCGCGTGACTCAGGTAAAAGGCCTGGACACTGACGGTTATCGCGCGCTTCAGGTGACCACTGGCAGCAAAAAAGCTAACCGAGTCAACAAGGCTTCAGCGGGTCATTTCGCTAAAGCAGGTGTTGAAGCGGGTCGTGGTCTTTGGGAGTTCCGCCTTGGAGAAGGTGAGTACGACGAGATCACGGTTGGCAATGAGCTGACTGTGGAAATATTAGCAGACGCAAAATTAGTCGACGTAACCGGTACCTCTAAAGGTAAAGGTTTCGCTGGCGCGGTGAAACGCTGGAATTTCAGCATGCAGGACGCCACGCACGGTAACTCACTGTCGCATCGCGCTCCTGGTTCAATTGGTCAAAACCAATCACCGGGTAAAGTATTCAAAGGTAAAAAGATGGCCGGCCAAATGGGTAACGAACAGGTAACTGTTCAGTCTCTGGAAGTCGTCCGTGTTGACGCTGAACGCAACTTAATTTTAGTTAAGGGCGCGGTCCCTGGTGCAACGGGCGGCGACGTCATCGTTAAACCAGCGGTTAAAGCGTAACGTCTGAGGAGATTAGTGATGGAATTAGCATTAAAAGACGCGAAAGGCGCTCTTGAAGTTTCCGAAGCTACCTTTGGACGTGAGTTTAACGAAGCTCTCGTGCATCAGGTTGTAGTAGCCTATGCGGCGGGCGCACGTCAAGGTACGCGTGGTCAACTGACACGTTCCGAAGTTTCAGGTGGTGGTAAAAAGCCATGGCGTCAGAAAGGTACAGGCCGAGCTCGTGCCGGTACTATTCGTAGTCCAATCTGGCGTTCTGGTGGTGTGACTTTTGCAGCAAAACCGCAGGATCACAGCCAGAAAGTTAATAAGAAAATGTACCGCGGTGCTATTAAAAGCATTCTGTCGGAACTGATTCGTCAGGATCGTTTGATTGTTGTCGAAAACTTTAGCGTTGATGCGCCAAAGACTAAGCAACTGAAAGCGAAACTGAAAGAATTGGATTTGCAGGACGTTTTGATTGTCACTAAGGAAGTTGATGAGAATTTGTTCCTTGCTTCACGTAACATCTACCGTGTAGACGTACGTGACGTTCAGGGTATCGACCCGGTCAGCCTGATCGCGTTTGATAAAGTTCTGATGACTGCCGATGCGGTGAAGCAGCTTGAGGAGGCCTTATCATGATTAGCGAAGAACGTATGTTGAAAGTGTTGCTAGCCCCTCACGTTTCTGAAAAGGCAACTATGTCTGCTGAAGCCAATAATACATTGGTCTTCAAAGTAGCCAAAGATGCCACTAAAAAAGAAATCAAAGCTGCAGTTGCGAAACTGTTTGAAGTCGAAGTGACTGGTGTTCGCACTCTGAACGTGAAGGGTAAATCCAAACGCACAGGTGCGCGTATGGGTAAGCGTAGCGATTGGAAAAAAGCTTACGTGACTCTGACCGAAGGTGCTGATATCGACTTCGTCGGCGGCGCTGAATAAACAGGAGGATAGTGAAAATGGCAGTTGTTAAACAGAAGCCTACATCTCCGGGTCGTCGTCACGTCGTAAAAGTCGTTGGCCAGGACCTGTATAAAGGCAGACCTTACGCTCCGTTGTTGGAAAAAAACAGCAAGTCGGGTGGCCGTAATAACAATGGTCGTATCACAGTTCGTCACATTGGTGGTGGTCATAAACATCATTACCGTGTGGTTGACTTTAAACGCAATAAAGATGGTATTCCTGCGAAAGTTGAACGCATTGAATATGATCCTAACCGCTCTGCGAACATTGCGTTGGTGTTGTATGCTGATGGCGAACGCCGTTACATTCTGGCACCTAAAGGTCTGAAGCCTGGTACTCAGGTAGTTTCAGGCTCTGATGCGCCAATTAAACCAGGTAACACTTTACCAATGCGCAATATCCCAGTGGGTAGTACGGTGCATGCGGTAGAAATGAAACCAGGCAAGGGTGCTCAAATGGCACGTTCTGCTGGTGCTTATGTGCAGATTCTGGCACGCGACGGCATGTATGTAACCATACGCCTGCGTTCAGGCGAAGTACGCAAAGTTCTGGCTGATTGTCGCGCAACCATCGGTGAGATCGGTAATGCGGAACACATGCTTAAGCAGCTAGGTAAAGCTGGTGCTGCTCGCTGGCGTGGTGTTCGCCCAACCGTTCGCGGTGTTGCTATGAACCCGGTTGATCACCCACATGGTGGTGGTGAAGGCCGGACTTCAGGTGGCCGTCATCCGGTGTCTCCATGGGGTACGCCTACGAAAGGCTACAAGACCCGTAAGAATAAGCGTACTGACAAGTACATCGTGCGTCGTCGCACTAAATAAAGGCAAGAGGATTCACTAAATGCCACGTTCTCTTAAAAAAGGTCCATTTATAGACCTTCACCTATTGAAAAAGGTGGAGAAAGCGATGGAAAGCGGGGAAAAGAAACCATTAAAGACTTGGTCCCGTCGTTCAATGATCATTCCAGATATGATTGGATTGACCATCGCTGTTCACAATGGCCGTCAACATGTTCCAGTATTTATTACTGATGAAATGATTGGTCATAAATTAGGCGAATTTGCTCCGACTCGCACTTACCGCGGCCACGCTGCGGATAAGAAAGCGAAGAAACGTTAAGAGGTAAATACAATGGAAGCTATTGCTAAACATAAATTTGCCCGCGTTTCCCCTCAAAAGGGGCGTTTGGTTGCAGATCAGATCCGTGGTCAATCAGTTGCACAGGCGCTTGAAATTCTGGCTTATAGCCCGAAGAAAGCCGCAACGTTGATCAACAAGGTTCTTGAGTCTGCTATCGCAAACGCGGAGCATAATGAAGGTGCTGACATCGATGAGTTGAAAGTAGCCTTTATCATGATTGATGAAGGTCCTACCATGAAGCGAATCAAGCCTCGTGCAAAGGGTCGCGCCGATCGTATCTTGAAGCGTACCAGCCACATTACTGTGGTTGTGTCAGATAGCTAGGAGATAAAATTATGGGTCAAAAAGTACATCCTAATGGTATTCGCCTAGGTATCACCAAGCCATACAATGCTACCTGGTACGCGGATTCCAAGGATTTCGCCAACAACCTGCACAGCGATCATCAAGTGCGTGAGTTTCTGAAAGAGAAACTTAAAAGCGCTTCGGTGAGCCGAATTGTTATTGAACGCCCTGCAAAGAGCGTCCGCGTAACTATTCACACTGCTCGTCCTGGTGTTGTCATTGGTAAGAAAGGTGAAGATGTTGAGAAACTGCGTTTGCAGGTTTCTAAACTGACTGGCGTGCCAGCTCAGATCAACATCTCTGAAGTTCGTAAACCTGAGCTCGATGCCCAGTTAGTCGGCGAGAACATCGCTGGTCAGCTTGAGCGCCGTGTCATGTTCCGTCGCGCTATGAAGCGTGCGGTACAGAACGCGATGCGTCTGGGCGCGCAGGGTATCAAAGTGGAAGTCAGCGGTCGTTTAGGCGGAGCAGAAATTGCCCGTACTGAATGGTATCGTGAAGGCCGTGTGCCTTTGCATACACTGCGTGCAGATATTGATTATGCAACCAGTGAAGCTCACACCACCTACGGTATCATCGGCGTGAAGGTATGGGTCTTCCGTGGCGAAATCCTTGGGGATATGCCAATACAGGAAGAGCAACCTAAACCTTCTAAGCGCGGCAAAGGTCGTAAGTAAGGAGAACCGATATGTTACAACCTAAGCGTACTAAATTTCGCAAGGTTCACACAGGCCGTAACCGCGGTCTGGCGCAGACTGGTAATAAAGTCAGCTTCGGTACTTTCGGCCTGAAAGCGGTTGAGCGTGGTCGTATGACTGCTCGCCAAATCGAAGCTGCCCGTCGTGCGATGACTCGTCACGTTAAGCGTCAAGGTAAAATCTGGATTCGGGTATTCCCTGATAAGCCAATTACTGAAAAGCCGCTTGAAGTGCGTATGGGTAAAGGTAAAGGTAACGTCGAATACTGGGTTTGCCAAATCCAGCCAGGTCGTGTTTTATACGAAATGGACGGCGTTCCAGAAGAGTTGGCACGTGAAGCTTTCCGCCTAGCGGCAAGTAAACTGCCATTCAAAACCATTTTTGTTTCTCGGACGGTGATGTAATGAAAGCTAGCGAACTGAAAGATAAAAGCGTTGAACAGCTGAATGAAGAGCTGCTTGGCCTGCTTCGCGAGCAATTCAACTTGCGTATGCAAGCAGCCACCGGCCAGCTGAATCAAACTCATATGTTGAAGCAAGTGCGTCGCGATATTGCACGAGTGAAGACACTTCTTAATGATAAGGCAGGTGCGTAATGACTGAATCTAAATCTATCCGTACTCTGCAAGGTCGTGTAGTTAGTGACAAGATGGATAAATCTATCGTTGTAGCTATCGAGCGTCGGGTTAAACACCCAATCTATGGTAAGTACATTACTCGTACTACTAAGATTAAAGCGCACGACGAAAGCAACCAGTGCGGTCAGGGTGACCTCGTGACTATTCGCGAAACTCGTCCTATCTCGAAAGGGAAAAACTGGACTTTGGTTGACGTTGTTGAGAAAGCAACCGTTATTTAATTAGTTTACTAATTAAGTTCGGCAAAACGGCTCCTTCGGGGGCCGTTTTTTTATGCGCTTGATTTAATTGAGGTTGTTAACTTTACATTCGCCACTATACTGACATTACATAAATTAAAACTGGAGAAGTACATGCGGCTATCTTACGCAGCAACTGGTTTATTAAGTGTAATATTATCTTCCTCTGTAGCTTTTGCTCAAAGTGATGAAGAACGGTTGCAGCAATTGGAAGAGCGTATCCAGGAGCTGGAGCAGGAACGAGAGCAGGCAGAAGAAAGCGAGGACGGTATCAGCCTCGGTGGCGCGGTGCGTTTTCAGTATGTGTTGGCCGATTATGATGAAGGTCAAAAAAACCGTGGCGGTGACCTGCAGCTGGATATTTTTCGGCTGAATTTAGATGGTCAGATAAATGACGTGATCCTGTCGGCGGAGTATCGCTGGTTTGAGTATATGGAAGCGCTTCGTCATGCCTATTTTGGTTATAACTTTAGCGACGAGTGGCAGGGGCAGGTGGGTATCATCATTCAGCCTTTTGGCGTGATGCCTTATAACTCTCATAATTACTTTTTTAATTCTACGTTTTATGTGGGCCTTGAAGATAACCCAGGATCCGGGCTATTAATGAAACGACGCAGTGATAACTGGGATCTTGATTTTGCGCTGATCCTGAACGACGAGCTGGGTGGCGCGACCGGTGATGTGCGCAGTCGGGCAGATAGTTACAATTACAATATTGTAGGTATTCGTCTTCCGGGGGAAGGTATTTATGATGACCCTGAGTTTACCGCAAGTGAAAACAATACACTGATGACTCGTATTGCGCGTAAATGGCATTTTGACGATTCGATGCTGGAGCTAGGGGTGTCAGGCAAGTTTGGTGACGTGGACGACGGCACCGCTTCGGTGGGTAGTCAGGCAACCTGGGGTATACATAGTGTGTATGAGACGGGTCGCTGGGAGTTTCACGCACAGTACGCGCGTTATGATTATGACCTGGATATCGAAAACGAAGGCATTATGGTTGGTGCTTATGCCTATTATGACACCATACCTACAGCGGCTGATGTTATTACCGCAAATGTGGCCTATAGTTATCCAGTAGAGTGGGGGCCGGTTTCACAGCTGCAGTTTTATAATAACCACAGTATTATTACCAACAAACGCGGCTATGAAGAAGATACCTGGATGAATGTTCTAGGCATGGCCGTGACCGCTGGTGGCGTGTTTACCTATGTGGATTTAGTAACAGCGCAAAACCAGCCTTTTATTAATGGCTCCTTGGCAGGAGAAAGCACGGGCACGCAAACCCGGTTTAACATTAACTTCGGTTATTACTTCTAATCAGGTGGTGTCTTTAGTACACTGTGTAACTTGAATACAGCGCTGTTGACTTTGCTTTACCAGCGCTTTGTTTTTCTTTGCTTTACCTCTGTTACGCCTCTTGTTTTTCTGTTACAATTCGCCGCCCTCGTAATATGGGGACGTCTTCATATTGTTTTATGAAGATTGGGAAAGGTCCGATTTGGACCTGTTTTTTTAAACTCAAGCGGAGCACTGAGATGATCCAAATGCAAACTATGCTGGACGTTGCCGATAACTCCGGCGCGCGTAGCGTACAATGTATTAAGGTTCTAGGTGGTTCGCACCGCCGTTACGCTAACATTGGCGACATCATCAAAGTTACTGTCAAGGAAGCAATTCCTCGCGGTAAGGTGAAGAAAGGCGATGTAGTAAACGCGGTGGTCGTACGCACCCGGAAAGGCGTCCGTCGTCAAGACGGCTCTGTTATCCGTTTTGACCGCAACGCGGCTGTTTTGCTTAATGCAAATGAGCAGCCAATTGGTACTCGTATCTTTGGACCAGTGACTCGTGAACTTCGCTCTGAGCAGTTCATGAAGATTGTTTCACTGGCGCCTGAAGTACTATAAGGAGTAAACAATGGCGGCTAAAATTAAACGTGATGACGAAGTGGTGGTCCTGGCCGGTAAAGACAAAGGCAAGCGCGGAAAAGTACTGCGTGTCTTAACCGAGAAGAACCGCGTATATGTGGAAGGTGTAAACCTGATTAAGAAACATCAAAAGCCGAATCCGGCTTTAAATCAGGCGGGTGGCATTATTGAAAAAGAAGCCTCCATGCACGTTTCAAATGTAGCGATTTTTAATCCAGCGACTGAAAAAGCAGATCGTGTTGGTTTCAAGATTGAAGATGGCAAGAAAGTGCGCGTTTTCAAATCTAACAATGAAATCATTTAACTAAACATTGGAGTATACGATGGCGAAACTGCATGATTTTTACAGCGATACTGTAGTGCCTGAACTCATGAAACAGTTCAGTTACGACAGCGTCATGCAAGTCCCTCGGGTTGAAAAAATCACCCTGAATATGGGTGTTGGTGAAGCATTAACTGATAAAAAGATTCTCGATAATGCGGTTGCAGATCTGGAGGCCATTGCTGGCCAGAAACCAGTTCGCACTGTGGCTCGTAAATCTGTTGCTGGCTTCAAGATCCGTGAAGGCTACCCGATTGGCTGTAAAGTAACTCTGCGCGGCGAGAAAATGTGGGATTTCCTACAGCGTTTGATTTCAATCGCAATTCCTCGTATTCGTGATTTCCGTGGCCTGAATGCTAAATCATTCGACGGTCGTGGCAACTACAGCATGGGTGTCCGTGAACAAATCATCTTTCCTGAAATCGAGTATGACAAAGTCGATCGGGTTCGTGGTTTGGACATCACTATCACCACTAATGCTGGGAATGATGAAGAAGCTCGCGCACTGCTAGCTGCCTTTAGCTTCCCGTTCAGAAAGTAAGGTGTAGAGTTATGGCAAAAGTTTCAATGAAAATGCGGGAGCTCAAGCGTACCAAGCTTGTAGCCAAATACGCAGAGAAGCGCAGCGCGTTGAAGGCAGTCATTGCTGACCCTTCGTCGTCAGACGAACAACGTTGGGAAGCGGTGTTAGATTTACAAAAGCTCCCTCGTGATTCCAGTTCCTCACGTCAGCGTAATCGCTGTAATGTTACTGGTCGTCCTCATGGATACCTTCGTAAATTCGGCATGAGCCGTATCAAGGTCCGTGAGAAAGCAATGCGCGGTGAAATCCCTGGCTTGAAAAAAGCTAGCTGGTAAGCCACGAATCACGGGAGATAGCAATTATGAGCATGCAAGATCCAATTGCGGATATGTTCACTCGCATTCGCAACGCGCAAGGTGCGAACAAGGTTGCCGTGAAAATGCCAGCTTCTAAGCAAAAAAAGGCAATTGCCCAAGTATTGCAGGAAGAAGGTTTTATCACTGGCTTCAATGTAGAATCAGGCGCTAAGCCGGAACTGGAAATCGAACTGAAATATTTCGAAGGCAAACCTGTCATCGAATCTATTCAGCGCGTTAGCCGTCCAGGTTTACGTATTTACAAAAAGCGCAACGAACTGCCATCTGTTATGGGTGGATTAGGGGTTGCAGTGGTTTCAACTTCAAAAGGCTTAATGACCGATCGCGCCGCCCGTAAAGCGGGACTTGGTGGCGAAATTCTCGGTTATGTAGCGTAACAGGAGGTAGGATATGTCACGTGTTGCTAAGGCACCAGTCGCTATTCCTGCTGGCGTAGAAGTTACGTTACAGGGTCAGGAAGTGACCGTTAAAGGTGCTAAAGGGTCTATGACCCGTGTGTTTAACAATGCAGTAGCTATTACCAATGCTGATGAACAGCTTTCATTTGAACCTCGCGAAGGCGCGGCAAATGGCTGGGCTCAGGCTGGTACTGCTCGTGCGTTGGTAAACAACATGGTGCAGGGTGTCACACAGGGTTATGAGCGTAAGCTTTTACTCCAGGGTGTTGGTTACCGTGCCCAGGCACAAGGCAAAAATTTGAACCTAAATTTAGGCTTCTCTCACCCAGTTTCTTACGAGATCCCAGAAGGTATTACTGTGGACACTCCTACGCAAACTGAAGTGGTAGTAAAAGGCGCCGATAAGCAACTGGTAGGTCAGGTTGCTGCTAACATTCGCGCATATCGTAAACCAGAGCCTTATAAAGGCAAAGGTGTTCGTTATGCTGATGAGCAAGTGCGTCGTAAAGAAGCCAAGAAAAAGTAGGGTAATCCGATGAACAAAAAATCAGCTCGTTTACGTCGCGCTACTCGCACGCGTAAAAAGATCCAAGAGTTGGGTGCAACGCGCCTTGTGATTCACCGTACCCCACGGCACATTTACGCACAGTTAATTGCATCTAACGGTTCTGAAGTACTGGCGGCCGCATCTACAACCGAAGCTCCTATTCGTAAAGATGTAGGCTCTACCGGTAATGTAGAAGCAGCTAAAGCAGTGGGTAAAATCATTGCTGAACGAGCGAAAGAGAAAGGCGTAGAGTCTGTTTCTTTTGACCGTAGTGGTTTCAAATACCACGGTCGCGTTGCTGCACTGGCAGATGCTGCCCGTGAAGCAGGACTTCAGTTCTAGGAGACGAACATGGCAAATGCAGAAGCTCAAAACGGTGAGTTCATGGAAAAGTTGATCACAGTTAACCGCGTATCGAAAGTGGTTAAAGGTGGTCGCATTTTCAGTTTCACCGCATTAACTGTGGTCGGAGATGGTCAGGGCAAAGTAGGTTTCGGTTACGGTAAAGCACGTGAAGTGCCAGCCGCTATTCAGAAAGCTATGGAGAAAGCACGTCGCAACATGGTAAACGTGCAGCTGAACGGTGATACCCTTCAGCACCCAGTTAAAGGCCGTCATTCTGGTTCACAGGTATTTATGAAACCAGCCTCTGAAGGTACTGGTATCATCGCCGGTGGTGCGATGCGTGCAGTATTGGAAGTGGCCGGTGTTCACAACGTATTGTCTAAGGCATACGGCTCAACCAACCCGATCAACGTAGTTCGCGCTACGATCAAAGCCCTGGAAGCTATGAATTCTCCAGAGCAGATTGCAGCGAAACGTGGACTGCCTGTTGACGCAATTGTGGGGTAAGTGAACAATGGCTAAAAAGACAGTAAAAGTAACCCAGACTAAAAGTGCTATCGGTCGTTTACCGAAGCACAAAGCGACTTTACGCGGTCTAGGTCTACGCCGAATTAATCATACAGTGGAATTGGAAGATACTGTTTCAATACGCGGCATGATTAACCGAGTTAACTATATGGTTAAGGTGGAGGGTTAAGATATGTTGTTAAATTCATTGACGCCTGCACCCGGCGCTAAGACTGACAAAAAGCGTGTAGGTCGCGGTATTGGTTCAGGCCTGGGTAAAACTGGTGGTCGTGGTCACAAAGGGCAGAAGTCTCGCTCTGGTGGCAGCGTTAAACCAGGTTTCGAAGGCGGCCAGATGCCACTTCAACGCCGTTTGCCAAAATTTGGCTTTACATCTCGTAAAGGGATAGTAACAGCTGAAGTTACATTGGCAGAACTGGCAAAAGTGGACGGTGATACAGCAAGCGTAGCTATTCTTAAAGAAGCTGGTTTGATCAAAAAGAACATTCAGTTCGTGAAAGTGATCAAATCTGGCGAAGTTAGCCGCGCAATTACCGTTCAGGGTGTAAAGGTAACTAAAGGCGCTCGCGAAGCAATCGAAGCGGCCGGCGGTAAAATCGAAGGATAAGTGATAAATGGCTAAACCAGGATTGGATAACTCCAGCGCGAAGGGCGGCGGCTTGTCTGAGCTCAAAACTCGTCTGCTGTTCGTGCTCGGTGCGATCATCGTATTCCGGGCCGGTTCCTTTGTGCCTATTCCTGGTATAGATGCCGCCGTTCTGGCAGATCTGTTCGCTCAGCAACAGGATACCATCGTGGCCATGTTTAACATGTTCTCTGGTGGTGCCCTGGAGCGAGCGTCGATTCTCGCACTAGGCATTATGCCTTACATTTCGGCCTCGATTATTATGCAATTGCTATCTGTGGTACATCCAAAGTTAGCAGAGCTTAAGAAAGAGGGTGAAGCGGGACGACGTAAGATCAGTCAGTATACGCGTTGGGGTACATTGGTACTTGCTACGTTCCAATCAATAGGGATCGCAACTGGTCTGCCGAATCTGATGCCAGGTTTGGTAATAGATCCGGGTTTTGCGTTCTACTTCACGGCTGTAGTGAGTCTGGTTACCGGGACTATGTTCCTGATGTGGCTGGGTGAGCAAATTACAGAACGTGGGATTGGGAACGGTATCTCAATTATCATCTTTGCCGGGATTGTCGCAGGCCTGCCGTCTGCTGTGGGTCAAACTGCAGAACAGGCGCGTCAGGGCGATTTACATTTATTATTGTTGCTGTTAATCGGTGTTATTATTCTCGCCATCACTTATTTTGTGGTGTTTGTAGAGCGCGGACAGCGTCGCATTGTGGTAAACTATGCGAAACGTCAGCAAGGCCGTAAGGTTTTTGCCGCGCAAAGCTCTCACTTACCATTAAAAGTGAATATGGCTGGTGTAATTCCACCCATTTTTGCATCGAGTATTATTTTGTTTCCGGGTACAATAGCGACCTGGTTCGGACAGGGTGATACTGGTATTTCGAATATTCTGCAGGAAGTGGCTTTGACCCTTTCTCCAGGACAGCCGTTATACGTGATGCTCTATGCAGCCGCGATCATCTTTTTCTGTTTCTTCTATACTGCGTTGGTATTTAACCCTCGTGATACAGCGGATAATCTGAAGAAGTCTGGTGCGTTCATTCCGGGTATTCGCCCAGGTGAGCAAACCTCGCGTTACATTGATAAAGTAATGACCCGTCTGACACTTGCAGGCGCACTGTACATTACCTTTATTTGTTTGGTTCCTGAGTTCATGATGATTGCGTGGAACGTTCAGTTCTACTTTGGTGGTACATCGTTATTGATTATCGTCATCGTCATTATGGATTTCATGGCACAGGTACAAACTCATATGATGTCTCATCAGTATGAGTCAGTGCTCAAGAAAGCGAATCTTAAGGGCTATGGCCGCTAAGATCGCAGGTTACGGAGAGTAGCAATGAAAGTTCGTGCTTCCGTTAAGAAGATCTGCCGTAACTGTAAGGTTATTCGACGCAACGGTGTTGTTCGTGTAATCTGCAGTGACCCAAAGCATAAGCAGCGGCAGGGTTAAGTAGAGAGCCAGTCCAGTGCCATTGAGCACTGGACTTGGTTTTATTTGCAATGCGTCAATCGGTTGAGTATCCTATCGGGCTTTTTAACCGATGACCCTTTAACTATAGGAGATGTGTTAGTGGCCCGTATCGCTGGCATTAACGTCCCTGACAATAAGCATGCAGTAATTGCATTGACTTCGATTTACGGTGTAGGCCGTACTCTGTCGAAGAAGATTCTTGCAAATACTGGCATCCCAGAGACCACTAAAATTGGCTCTTTGTCAGAAGAAGAACTCGATAAGATTCGTGAAGAAGTAGGTAGCTACTCTGTAGAGGGTGACTTACGTCGCGAGATTTCGATGAATATTAAACGCTTGATGGACCTCGGTTGTTTCCGTGGCTTTCGTCATCGTCGCAGCTTACCTCTACGTGGACAACGCACTAAAACTAATGCGCGTACTCGTAAAGGTCCGCGTAAACCAATCCGAAAATAAGGGGGAATTGAGAAATGGCTAAAACACCTACTCGTTCTCGGAAACGCGTTAAAAAGCAAGTTGCCGATGGCATGGCTCATATTCATGCATCTTTCAACAACACTATCATCACCATTACTGACCGTCAGGGCAATGCTCTGTCGTGGGCAACTGCAGGCGGCTCCGGCTTCCGTGGTTCTCGTAAGTCAACGCCGTTTGCTGCTCAGGTAGCTGCAGAACGTGCGGGTGAAGTAGCGAAGGAATACGGCGTTAAGAACCTAGAAGTGTTTGTGAAAGGTCCAGGACCAGGACGTGAATCATCGATTCGTGCTCTGAATGCTGTTGGCTACAAGATCACAAACATTACTGACGTGACACCGATTCCTCACAACGGTTGTCGTCCGCCTAAGAAACGTCGCGTTTAACTGGCGTGAAACGATAGTTGGAGAAAGAAGATGGCTAGATATTTGGGTCCAAAACTCAAACTGAGTCGTCGCGAAGGGACCGATTTGTTCCTGAAGAGCGGCGTTCGCGCAATTGACACTAAGTGTAAATTAGAATCTGCACCCGGTCAGCATGGAGCCCGTCGTGGTCGCCTGTCTGATTACGGTGTTCAGTTACGCGAAAAACAAAAAGTACGTCGCATGTTTGGCGTATTAGAAAAGCAGTTCCGTAATTACTATAAGGACGCTGCTCGTATTAAAGGTAATACTGGTGAGAACCTACTGCAATTGCTCGAGCAGCGTCTTGACAATGTTGTGTACCGTATGGGCTTTGCCTCGACTCGTGCAGAAGCGCGTCAGTTGGTGAGTCATAAAGCGATAGTCGTTAACGGTCAGGTAGTCAACATTCCTTCATTTAAAGTGAAGCCAGAAGATGTTGTCAGCATTCGTGAGAAAGCTAAGAAGCAGGCACGGATTGCAGCTGCCCTGGAACTGGCTGATCAGCGTGAAAAGCCAACTTGGGTTGAAGTAGATAACAAGGCAATGGAAGGTACTTTTAAACGTCTTCCAGAGCGTACTGACTTATCTGCGGAAATTAACGAACAGTTGATCGTAGAGCTTTACTCTAAGTAAAGCTTAAGCATAAAGAGAGGACACAATGCAGGGTTCTGTAACCGAATTTTTGAAACCAAGGTTAGTAGATATTGAACAAGTCAGCCCCAACCATGCCAAGGTAACCCTTGAGCCGCTGGAGCGCGGATTTGGTCACACGCTAGGAAATGCGCTGCGTCGTATTTTGCTCTCTTCAATGCCCGGTTGTGCGGTCACGGAAGTTGAGATCGACGGCGTGCAGCATGAATACAGCACGAAAGAGGGTATTCGGGAAGATATTATTGAAGTCCTGCTTAACCTTAAAGGCCTGGCCGTCCATATGGAAGGCAAGAACGAAGCCACGTTGACCTTGACTAAATCCGGCACAGGTCCTGTAACTGCAGGCGATATTACCACTGATGGTGACGTCGTAATCAGTAATCCTGACCATCTGATTTGCACTTTAACCGGTGACACTGAAGTGTCTATGCGGATTAAAGTCGAAAAAGGTCGTGGTTATGTTCCTGCGAATGCTCGTCAGGTAGACGAGGATGAAGATCGTCCAATCGGCCGCTTACTGGTTGATGCTTCTTTCAGCCCTGTAGAACGCATTGCGTATACAGTGGATTCAGCTCGTGTAGAACAACGCACTGATTTGGATAAGCTTGTGATTGATATGGAGACCAATGGTACTCTGGATCCTGAAGAAGCTATCCGTCGTGCAGCGACTATCCTGGCTGAGCAGTTGGAAGCTTTTGTCGAACTACGCGACATGAGTGAACCAGAAGAGAAAGAAGAGAAACCAGAATTCGATCCAATCTTGCTGCGTCCGGTCGATGACCTGGAACTGACAGTTCGTTCAGCGAACTGTTTGAAAGCAGAAGCGATTCAATACATTGGTGACTTGGTACAGCGTACCGAAGTTGAGTTATTGAAAACTCCGAACTTAGGTAAGAAGTCGTTGACTGAAATCAAAGACGTATTAGCTTCTCGTGGACTGTCTCTGGGCATGCGCCTGGAAAACTGGCCACCTGCAAGTCTGGTCGACAATGATTAAGTGTACCGCTTAGGTCACCTTGGTATAGAGTTTTATTTAGAAGGGTAAAGGTTATGCGCCATCGTAAGAGTGGTCGTCAACTCAACCGTAACAGCAGTCATCGCCAGGCGATGTTTCGCAACATGGCCAGCTCTTTAGTTCGTCACGAAGTTATTAAAACTACCGTGCCAAAAGCTAAAGAACTGCGTCGCGTTATCGAGCCTCTTATCACATTGGCTAAGCAAGACAGCGTTTCAAACCGCCGTTTAGCTTTTGCTCGTACTCGTGATAAAGAAGTAGTCGGTAAGCTGTTTAGCGATTTAGGTCCACGTTATTCAGAGCGTCCAGGTGGTTACACTCGTATTATGAAGTGTGGCTACCGCGCTGGTGACAATGCCCCTATGGCATATGTTGAACTGATTGACAGACCAGTAGTTGAAGATGAAACTGTTGAAGAAGCAGTTGAAGAATAAGTTTTAACTCCTGGTGGGTTAATTCTAAAAAAAAACGGGGCTTCGGCCCCGTTTTTTATTTAGCGTCCCTGCTATACGCTGCATCCCTGTAGATTTAAAGATGACACTTTTATTTCGTTCTGACTACCAGTTGTGACTCAGTTCTGAGTCGTATACGCAATATCGTACAAATCCAGCCAAAAGTGCTGCTAAAAAAAGCAGATCGTTTAAAGATCCAGCGAACGATCCTGTAATCGTAAAAAAAGCTTCAAATGGGGTTGCGTGTGCGCCGGGGATCTATATAATTCGCCTCCGTTGTCA
>NZ_PIPL01000005.1 GCF_003987145.1 Aliidiomarina minuta
GCTCAATTGATGTTGGTGACTACCGAATGAAGCGCCTTCGGGTGTGGAATTCAAATAAAGAACCAACAATTCATACGAGCACTTGTAAGTATCAAAATCTTTATAATTGAAGAGTTTGATCATGGCTCAGATTGAACGCTGGCGGCAGGCCTAACACATGCAAGTCGAGCGGTAACATATCTAGCTTGCTAGATGATGACAAGCGGCGGACGGGTGAGTACAACTTGGGGATCTGCCTGATGGCGGGGGACAACCACTGGAAACGGTGGCTAATACCGCATAATCTCTACGGAGCAAAGTATGGGACCTTCGGGCCATACGCCATCAGATGAACCCAAGCGAGATTAGCTAGTTGGTGAGGTAATGGCTCACCAAGGCGACGATCTCTAGCTGGTCTGAGAGGATGATCAGCCACACTGGGACTGAGACACGGCCCAGACTCCTACGGGAGGCAGCAGTGGGGAATATTGGACAATGGGGGCAACCCTGATCCAGCCATGCCGCGTGTGTGAAGAAGGCCTTCGGGTTGTAAAGCACTTTCAGTGGTGAGGAAGGCGTTGTAGTTAATAGCTGCAACGATTGACGTTAGCCACAGAAGAAGCACCGGCTAACTCCGTGCCAGCAGCCGCGGTAATACGGAGGGTGCGAGCGTTAATCGGAATTACTGGGCGTAAAGCGCACGTAGGCGGCCTGTTAAGCAAGATGTGAAAGCCCAGGGCTCAACCTTGGAATAGCATTTTGAACTGGCAGGCTAGAGTTTTGAAGAGGGTGGTAGAATTTCCAGTGTAGCGGTGAAATGCGTAGATATTGGAAGGAATACCAGTGGCGAAGGCGGCCACCTGGTCAAAAACTGACGCTGAGGAGCGAAAGCGTGGGGAGCAAACAGGATTAGATACCCTGGTAGTCCACGCCGTAAACGATGTCAACTAGTTGTTCGTGTCATTATGATGTGAGTAACGCAGCTAACGCACTAAGTTGACCGCCTGGGGAGTACGGCCGCAAGGTTAAAACTCAAATGAATTGACGGGGGCCCGCACAAGCGGTGGAGCATGTGGTTTAATTCGATGCAACGCGAAGAACCTTACCATCCCTTGACATCCACGGAAGCTTTCAGAGATGAGAGTGTGCCTTCGGGAACCGTGAGACAGGTGCTGCATGGCTGTCGTCAGCTCGTGTTGTGAGATGTTGGGTTAAGTCCCGCAACGAGCGCAACCCTTATCCTTAGTTGCCAGCACGTAATGGTGGGAACTCTAGGGAGACTGCCGGTGATAAACCGGAGGAAGGTGGGGACGACGTCAAGTCATCATGGCCCTTACGGGATGGGCTACACACGTGCTACAATGGCGCACACAAAGGGCAGCAAGTACGCGAGTGCAAGCGAATCTCAAAAAGTGCGTCGTAGTCCGGATCGGAGTCTGCAACTCGACTCCGTGAAGTCGGAATCGCTAGTAATCGTGGATCAGAATGCCACGGTGAATACGTTCCCGGGCCTTGTACACACCGCCCGTCACACCATGGGAGTGGGCTGCACCAGAAGTAGATAGCTTAACCCTCGGGAGAGCGTTTACCACGGTGTGGTTCATGACTGGGGTGAAGTCGTAACAAGGTAGCCGTAGGGGAACCTGCGGCTGGATCACCTCCTTAACGATACGTACGAAGATTAATGTGAGTGCTCACACAGATTGAATGGCTTTGATAATTGGTAAATAAACGTGGATGTGTTTCACGGTAGGTCAGGCTTTGCCTGACTTTCTTGTATCTATAAGGTGCAAAACACATTCAATACGGATACTGGGTCTGTAGCTCAGCTGGTTAGAGCGCACCCCTGATAAGGGTGAGGTCGGTAGTTCAAGTCTACTCAGACCCACCATTTCTTCGCGATGGCTGCGTTGGAAACCTCGTCGTGTATTACAATACACGTCCTCGGCTTCCGCCTTGCCCTCCCTCGAAACCGAGGACGCAGAGAAAAAGCTGATGCAGGAAAGAACGTAGGGCAGGCTCTGCCTGCCGTTAAATCTTCCGGTTCAGCAAGACTATCAGGATACGGTGATATACCGTTTCTTCGAAACGGGGCCATAGCTCAGCTGGGAGAGCGCCTGCCTTGCACGCAGGAGGTCAGCGGTTCGATCCCGCTTGGCTCCACCATTTCCTGATTCAGCAAACCTTTTTGGGTTGTATGGTTAAGTGATTAAGCGTACACGGTGGATGCCTAGGCAGTTGGAGGCGATGAAGGACGTACTAACTTGCGATAAGCCATGATGAGCCAGTAAGAGGCAGTTGAGTCATGGATTTCCGAATGGGGAAACCCAGTGCATTTATGCACTATCGTTAACTGAATACATAGGTTAACGAGGCAAACCCGGGGAACTGAAACATCTAAGTACCCGGAGGAACAGAAATCAATTGAGATCCCCTTAGTAGCGGCGAGCGAACGGGGGCCAGCCATCAAGTTTTAGCATCGGTGTTAGTGGAAGGCTCTGGAAAGTGCCGCGATACCGGGTGATAGCCCCGTACACGAAAGCACTGGTGTGGAACTAAGCTTGAGATAAGTAGGTCGGGACACGTGTTATCCTGACTGAAGATGGGGGGACCATCCTCCAAGGCTAAATACTCCCAACTGACCGATAGTGAACCAGTACCGTGAGGGAAAGGCGAAAAGAACCCCTGTGAGGGGAGTGAAATAGAACCTGAAACCGTGTACGTACAAGCAGTAGGAGCACCTTCGTGGTGTGACTGCGTACCTTTTGTATAATGGGTCAGCGACTTACATTTTGTAGCAAGGTTAACCGAATAGGGTAGCCGTAGGGAAACCGAGTCTTAACTGGGCGCTTAGTTGCAAGGTGTAGACCCGAAACCGGGCGATCTATCCATGGGCAGGTTGAAGATTGAGTAACATCAATTGGAGGACCGAACTCACTAATGTTGAAAAATTAGGAGATGACCTGTGGCTAGGAGTGAAAGGCTAATCAAGCCCGGAGATAGCTGGTTCTCCCCGAAATCTATTTAGGTAGAGCCTCGGATGAATACCACTGGGGGTAGAGCACTGTTTCGGCTAGGGGGTCATCCCGACTTACCAACCCGATGCAAACTCCGAATACCAGTGAGTACTATCCGGGAGACACACGGCGGGTGCTAACGTTCGTCGTGGAGAGGGAAACAACCCAGACCGCCAGCTAAGGTCCCGAAGTCATGGTTAAGTGGGAAACGATGTGGGAAGGCACAGACAGCTAGGAGGTTGGCTTAGAAGCAGCCACCCTTTAAAGAAAGCGTAATAGCTCACTAGTCGAGTCGGCCTGCGCGGAAGATGTAACGGGGCTAAACCATGCACCGAAGCTGCGGATTTAATCTTAGGATTAAGTGGTAGGGGAGCGTTGTGTAAGCTGTTGAAGGTGAATCGAGAGGTTTGCTGGAGGTATCACAAGTGCGAATGCTGACATGAGTAACGATAATGGGGGTGAAAAACCCCCACGCCGGAAGACCAAGGGTTCCTATCCCATGCTAATCAGGGTAGGGTAAGTCGGCCCCTAAGGCGAGGCGGAAACGCGTAGTCGATGGGAAACGGGTTAATATTCCCGTACTGTAAATGTATTGCGATGGGGTGACGGAGTAGGCTAGGTAATCGCGGCGTTGGTAGTCCGCGTGAAAGTGAGTAGGTTGGTGGTTTAGGCAAATCCGGACCGCCCTCTTTAGTGAGGAGACTGAGACACGAGACGAGTCCCCAAGGGGATGAAGTTACTGATGCCATGCTTCCAGGAAAACCCTCTAAGCTTCAGATACATTTGAACCGTACCCGAAACCGACACAGGTGGTCAGGTAGAGAATACTAAGGCGCTTGAGAGAACTCGGGTGAAGGAACTAGGCAAAATAGTACCGTAACTTCGGGAGAAGGTACGCCGCTGTTGGTGATGAGCTTCGCGCTCTGAGCTGATAGCGGTCGCAGCGACCAGGTGGCTGGGACTGTTTATTAAAAACACAGCACTCTGCTAAAACGAAAGTTGACGTATAGGGTGTGACACCTGCCCGGTGCCGGAAGGTTAATTGATGGGGTTAGTCTTCGGACGAAGCTCTTGATCGAAGCCCCGGTAAACGGCGGCCGTAACTATAACGGTCCTAAGGTAGCGAAATTCCTTGTCGGGTAAGTTCCGACCTGCACGAATGGTGTAACCATGGCCACGCTGTCTCCACCCGAGACTCAGTGAAATTGAAATCGCAGTGAAGATGCTGTGTACCCGCGGCTAGACGGAAAGACCCCGTGAACCTTTACTACAGCTTGGCACTGAACATTGAACCTACATGTGTAGGATAGGTGGGAGGCTTTGAAGCATTGGCGCTAGTTGATGTGGAGCCACCCTTGAAATACCACCCTTGTATGTTTGATGTTCTAACGTTGGCCCCTTATCGGGGTTGCGGACAGTGCCTGGTGGGTAGTTTGACTGGGGCGGTCTCCTCCCAAAGAGTAACGGAGGAGCACGAAGGTTGGCTAAGTACGGTCGGACATCGTACGGTTAGTGCAATGGCATAAGCCAGCTTAACTGCGAGACAGACACGTCGAGCAGGTGCGAAAGCAGGTCATAGTGATCCGGTGGTTCTGAATGGAAGGGCCATCGCTCAACGGATAAAAGGTACTCCGGGGATAACAGGCTGATACCGCCCAAGAGTTCATATCGACGGCGGTGTTTGGCACCTCGATGTCGGCTCATCACATCCTGGGGCTGAAGTCGGTCCCAAGGGTATGGCTGTTCGCCATTTAAAGTGGTACGCGAGCTGGGTTTAGAACGTCGTGAGACAGTTCGGTCCCTATCTGCCGTGGGCGTTTGAGAATTGAGAGGGGTTGCTCCTAGTACGAGAGGACCGGAGTGAACGAACCGCTGGTGTTCGGGTTGTCATGCCAATGGCACTGCCCGGTAGCTACGTTCGGAATCGATAACCGCTGAAAGCATCTAAGCGGGAAGCGAGCCTCGAGATGAGTTCTCACTGGAACGTAAGTTCCCTAAAGGGTTGTTGAAGACTACAACGTTGATAGGCAGGGTGTGGAAGCGCAGTAATGTGTTGAGCTAACCTGTACTAATTGCCCGTGAGGCTTAACCATACAACACCAAAAAGGTTTTGTGCCTTTATTGAAGGTGAATTGTAGGTGTTACCGAGATTTTGATGTGAATTACATATGTACGGCAGGCGAAGCCTGCCCTACGGAGCCTAAGACGCTCCCAGCTTGTTGAAGTTGTAACCCAATTTGTCTGGCGGCCATAGCGACGTGGAACCACCTGAATCCATTCCGAACTCAGCAGTGAAACATGTCAGCGCCGATGGTAGTGTGGGGCTTCCCCATGTGAGAGTAGGACACCGCCAGGCATCCA
>NZ_PIPL01000006.1 GCF_003987145.1 Aliidiomarina minuta
AAGACTATCAGGATACGGTGATATACCGTTTCTTCGAAACGGGGCCATAGCTCAGCTGGGAGAGCGCCTGCCTTGCACGCAGGAGGTCAGCGGTTCGATCCCGCTTGGCTCCACCATTTCCTGATTCAGGTATCCGGGATACGAAACGCTTACGGCAGGCACGGCCTGCCCTACACAATATTTTGTATCCAAATTTATTTACCAATACCGCGCGTAGGGCAGGCTCAGCCTGCCGACGAAAGCTTACCGATAAGCTGTTTATTATAAACGATTTATCAGTAACCTTATGTTACGTGCTCTTTAACAACTTGGACAAGCTGATTGTAAGAAACAAAGAGAAATCTCTTAGGTAACACTCTACAAGACACACTTTGGTAGAGGCGTATCGTACTTTTAATGTCATGTAATAAAAGTACAACTCAGAAAATCAGGCTCAATTGAAGCATTGAGCGTAACGGCAGGCGTAGCCTGCCCTACGATATAGATGCTTCAAGCTGCGCTTGAAGACCTTTTTGGGTTGTATGGTTAAGTGATTAAGCGTACACGGTGGATGCCTAGGCAGTTGGAGGCGATGAAGGACGTACTAACTTGCGATAAGCCATGATGAGCCAGTAAGAGGCAGTTGAGTCATGG
>NZ_PIPL01000007.1 GCF_003987145.1 Aliidiomarina minuta
CCAACCTGGACGGCAGGCACGGCCTGCCCTACACAAATGACCAGATACATCGGATGCACCGTAGGGCAGGCTATGCCTGCCGTGCGATGTCGTTGTGGCCGCGATGGGGTATTCATTTGCGATCTGGATACGTTGCACCGTAGGGCAGGTTCCACCTGCCGTTGCGGTGGTTGGGGTATCGGCAATGCTGTCGTTGTCGGGTATCGGATACGTCGCGGGGTTTCGCGGTGGTACCCAACCTGGACGGCAGGCACGGCCTGCCCTACACAAATGACCAGATACATCGGATGCACCGTAGGGCAGGCTCGGCCTGCCGTGGCGATGTCGTTGCGCCCGCGATGCGGTATTCATTTGCGATCTGGATACGTTGCACCGTAGGGCAGGTTCCACCTGCCGTTGCGGTGGTTGGGGTATCGGCAATGCGGTATTCATCGGTTGAGATGGTTGTTTGATATTGAATACGTAGCGAAGGTTGCGGTGGTACCCAACCTGGACGGCAGGCACGGCCTGCCCTACCGAGGTGTTGGGGGACACGGCGGGCTTTAAAACGAAAAAACCCCAGCCGGATGGCTGGGGTTTTCTTCGTTTGGATGCCTGGCGGTGTCCTACT